>NZ_JBALSS010000006.1:536888-553370 GCF_036967045.1 Bacillus sp. JJ1609
GCTTGCGCTTTTCTTATTGCTTAATGCTTCGGATATTTTCCAACTAAATGGATGGCGCTGATAATCCTTTTATTGATCCATGCTCTGTTTTCCTGGGTATTTAGCTGCTCGAATACCATCTTTCGGCCATCTTCGGTTGTGACATAATGGCTTGGAAGTGTATTAAGACTAATTGCGATGATATCATTCCTGCACTTTGAACAATTACAAAAAGTCTGGTAATCAGGGCTCATCATTAAAACATTTACAAGAGTGGAAACCACTTCTTCCATTACGTTTACATAGTTTATATTCATGGTGCTCATTCGCTCCCTATTGATGTCCTAAATTAAATTATAGAGGATTAAAAAAAATATAAAATGAAATTTTTAACTTTTAGATCAATATAGGTCTTTTGAATTACTTTTATCCTAGATAATGGATGTGCAAAAAGATGTTTTAGTAAGACAGAACAGGGAAACTTTAATAGTGGAGATAAGAAACTAGCAAAAGGAGATGTTTATCCAATGGCTAAAAAAATTGCCTGCTTAATAACGGAAATGTTTGAGGACTCCGAATATCTGGAGCCATCAAGGGCTTTTACAGAAGCTGGCCATGAAGTGATGACAATTGAAAAAGAAAAAGGAAAAACAGTCACTGGCAAGCAGGAAAAAGCAGAAGTGAAAATCGATGAAAGCATCGACAATGTCAGTCCTGAGGATTTTGATGCTTTATTTATACCAGGAGGATTCTCTCCAGACCAGCTTCGTGAGGATGAACGCTTCGTCCAATTTGCGAAAGCATTCATGGATGCGAAAAAACCAGTATTCGCGATTTGCCACGGTCCCCAGCTGCTGCTTACGGCAAAAACGCTCGAAGGCAGAGATGCAACCGGCTATAAATCGATTCGAGTGGACATGGAATATGCCGGCGCGAAATATCAAGACAAAGAAGTTGTCGTTTGCCAAAATCAGCTCGTCACCAGCAGAGAGCCGAAGGATATCCCAGCATTCAATCGAGAATCATTGAATTTGTTGAAATAAACCCTTAGCTGAAAACCCTTCTGCAGTTGGAGAAGGGTTTTTTTGTGAATTGAAATTGGAAAAAATCGCTCGGAATTTCCAGTTCGCCAATATAATTTAATTTTCGCCAATAAAATTGTGAACTTCGCCAACAAAAAGCGATTTTCGCCAGAAAAATAAGGTTTATCGCCAATAAAAAATTTTATCCATCACTTGATTGGTATTTACTTACATATATAGGTGGTAATATAACTAAGTTACATCTGAAAAATAAGTTTACTACCATTCCTCGTCTCAATTTCTTATTAAACTACAATATTTCAACTGAAAATCATCTTTCTTAAAACAATTTTCAATTCATTTTTAATTCATAGAGCGGTACATGGAATTTGATTCAGTATTTAATGTTCATTTTGCGAAAAACATTGTATAAGATAATATAGAATAAGGGTTTCAGATTGTATGAATCAGGGAGATGAAAGAATGATTGTTTTAAAATCGGCACGTGAAATAGAAAAGATGAAGGAAGCCGGCAAATTGCTCGCTTCAGTCCATAAAGAGCTTCGTACTTTCATTAAACCCGGTGTAACGACCTGGGAAATAGACGAATTCGTTGAAGATTATTTAATAAAGCATGGAGCAACTCCGCAGCAAAAGGGCTACCGTGACTATAAATATGCAACATGTGCCAGCATCAATGATGAAGTGTGCCACGGCTTTCCGCGCAAAGAAGCGTTAAAAGAGGGCGACATCGTAACAGTGGATATGGTCGTGAACCTAAACGGGGCACTTGCGGACTCTGCCTGGAGCTATGCTGTTGGCGAGGTCAGCGAAGAGGCACAAAGGCTGCTTGAGGTGACGAAAGAAGCATTATACCGCGGTATTGCGGCTTCTGTTACTGGAAACCGCATTGGAGACATCGGTCACGCCATCCAGTCGTATGTGGAAGCTGAAGGTTTTTCTGTCGTGCGTGAATTCATCGGACATGGAATCGGAACGGTCATTCATGAGAAGCCCGATGTACCACACTATGGATTACCTGGAAGAGGCCCAAGGATTAAAGAAGGCATGGTTTTCACAATTGAACCAATGGTTAACATTGGGGAATGGAAAACGAAAATGGATAGCAATGGCTGGACGGCAAGGACTGTGGACGGAAAGCTGTCAGCTCAGTATGAACATACCATCGCGATCACGAAGGATGGCCCGGTTATTTTAACAGAACAAGAAGATTAGTCATGTAAAATAGAGCCGACAACAGTTGAGGCTCTATTTTTTGATCGAAGATGAAAAAAATTTTCACTAATGCTAAATAAACTTAAAAATAATTTGATAAAATAAATGTGGTTAGAAGGGGGCGAAAGAATGGCTGGAGAAATCAGTACACAAAATGTCATTGTTAAAATAAAAGCAATCTACTCCTCACTGTCTTCCAAGGAAAAAGCAGTGGCGGATTATATATTGAAAAACCCGCAGGAAATTATCCACTTGTCGATCACCGAGTTCTCAGAGAACAGTTCAGTCGCTGAAGCAACCATATTTCGCTTCTGCAAACGGCTTGGATTCCGCGGCTATCAGGCTTTTAAAATTGCCCTGGCAAGCGAAGTGGTGGAGCCAATCAAGAATATCCATGAAGAAATCAAGGAAGAGGATGAGGTCCTCACTCTTGCGGAAAAAGTTTTCAACGGCCATATTGAGGCCATCAAGGATACGTTGAATCTATTGGACGGCCAGGTGCTGGAAAGTATCGTAGAAACTTTAAGCCGTGCAACGAGGATCGATTTTTACGGCTCAGGCGGATCCTCGGCAATCGCGATGGATGCCTACCATAAATTTTTACGGACAGGCATCAACTGCCACGCCCACAGCGACGGACACCAGCAGATCATTTCTGCTGCATTGCTTGGTCCCTGCCAGGCGGCAATTGGAATTTCACACAGCGGCAGCAATAAAGATGTCATAGAAGCACTAAGGATTGCAAAAGCTAATGGGGCAGCGACCATCGCCATCACGAATCACTATAAATCGCCTTTGACGAAGGAAGCAGACTATGTCTTATATACAACGTCACGGGAAACTTATTTTCGCTCGGAAGCCCTTGCATCAAGACTCGTGCAGCTAAGCTTGATTGATGTTCTGCATGTTGCCGTATCCGTTAGGAAGCAGGAAGAAACACTAGGCAATCTGCAAAAAATCCGTGAGGCTATTTCGATTAAGAGGTACTGATTTGTAAAGATATTTTTCTTGTTTTCTAAAGTGATGAAAAAAATTTTCACGATTTCATATACATACGAAAAAATATTTGATACTATCTGGTTATAACGAAAAAGGAGTGCATCTACGTGAAACTTGGAATGGTAGGCCTAGGAAAAATGGGCTTTAACTTGGTACTAAATTTAATGGAAAACGGCCATGAAGTTGTGGCAAATGATATCAATCAGGAAGCAATGCAAAATATTGAATCAAAAGGGGCACAAATTGCCGCTGATTATAAAACAATGGTGGAAATGCTGCCAACACCACGTGTCATCTGGCTGATGATCCCTGCTGGAGACCTGATCGACCAGGTGATTGAAAGCTTCATTCCATATCTAGAGGCTGGAGATATTCTTATCGACGGCGGAAATTCAAACTACAAGGATACATTGCGACGTGCAGAAAAGCTTTCAGCAGCAGGCATCCAGTTCATGGATGTTGGTACAAGCGGCGGAATGGAAGGAGCGCGTAACGGTGCATGTACAATGATCGGCGGCGATGCTAAAGTATTCGCACATGTTGAGTCAATCTTCAAGGACATTTCAATCGAAAATGGCTACCTATATACAGGCAAGGTCGGAAGCGGCCACTTCCTGAAAATGGTCCACAACGGCATCGAATACGGCATGATGCAGGCAATTGCTGAAGGTTTTGAAATTCTTGAGAAAAGCCCATTCGATTACGATTATAAAGAAGTTTCACGCGTGTGGAACCACGGTTCGGTTATTCGCAGCTGGCTGATGGAACTGATGGAAAATGCCTTCTCGAAAGAGCCTAAGCTTGAAAGCATCAAAGGCGTCATGCATTCATCTGGTGAAGGGAAATGGACAGTCGAAACAGCTCTTGACCTTCAAACTGCAGCACCAGTCATCGCATTGTCATTAATGATGCGCTACCGTTCATTAGAAGACGATACGTTTACAGGAAAAGTCGTTGCCGCATTAAGAAACGAATTCGGCGGCCATGCTGTTGAACGAAAAGAAAACTAATATTAAGGTTCTCCTCGACAACGAGGGGAACCTTTTTTCGTATTTAAAGACTTTAATAAATACTTCTCGATTTCCTCACACATACCCCAATACGTTCATAAAATTATCCTTTTTTACAAGATGGCTACATTGCTTTTTCCGTTATAGTGGAAATGAAGACACGGAATGAGGGGCGTTGTGCCATGAAAACAAAATGGTATTTCTTTTTTCTGACGATGATTGCCGTTTCGGCGATTCTATATGCTTGGCTTGGGATTCAGGAGGAAGAATCGGTTGAGATTGGAATCCTGATGATTGGCGAAAACCGTTATGAAAAGTTTACTGGCTTGCAGGAAGGTCTAGAGGACCTCGGTTACAGCCGTCAAGAAGTTCAGTATAGGGTGATGAATGCCAAAGATGATGAGGAGCGGCTAAGCAAGCAAATAGATCAACTTCTTATTGAAGAACCTGACTTGATCGTGACGCTTGGCGGAATTGAGACGCAGAGCTTAAAGAAAAAAATGGATCAGGACCACAAACAAATTCCTGTCGTTTTTGCTGGCATTGCTGCGCCAAAGGAACTCGGTCTGATTGAAGATTATAAGTCACCGGGCGGCCTTTTTACCGGAATCAACAACTATCATGAAAGTATTTCTGGCAAGCGTCTCGAAATGTTGACATCTCTTGTGCCGCAGATTGAAAGGGTTCATGTCATATATGACAGTAAAATTGAGGTCAGCAAGTTAAGTCTGCAGGAAACAAGGGCAGCGGCAATTACAATAGGAGTCACAGTGATTCCTTGCGATGCCAGCTCTAATGAAAGTCTGGACACTTTATGGAAAAGCGCGGGGACGAAGGATGCCATCCTTGTCCTTCCAAGCTTCAGAATTGAATCCCTCACCGATGAGATCGTAAAGCTTACCAAGGAAAAGAAAATTCCTGCTATGGGCCTGTATGATTTTGAAGCGGAAAAAGGACTGCTTGCAAGCTATGGGGCCAGCTTCCATTCGCAGGGATATCAGGCCTCTAGGTTTGTAAGCCTGATCTTGCAGGGAAATAAGCCCGCCGATTTGCCAGTTGAACTTCCAGATGGCATTCGTTTTGTGATCAACCAGCAAACAAAGGATTCCCTCGGTGTCACGTATAACCAGGATTTACTGTATATCGCAGACTTGATTCACCCTGAAGCGCAGGGAGGGAGAAAGCGATGAAGAGTTTGCTGGAATTCATGCATTCACAAACCATCAGAAATAAGGTGCTGGTTTTTGGGGTGGTGATGTCCACGATCCCGCTCTTGTTGATCAGCATTTACTACTATTCTTATGTAAAATCGGACCTGGAATCGAGGATTCTTGAAAAGCAAAATTTGATGCTCGAAAATCTGTCGCGTGAAATAGAATTTGATTTCAACCAGACGTTCCAGCGTATTCATGTTCTGACGTCAATGAATCAATTAAATAAGGAAAAGAGCGCTTTGTATGAGCTGCTGCAGCAAAGCGATTCAATCGAGGAAGTCATTGTGGCCGACGATAATGGCTATGTTGAGAAAAGGGTTTCCCGTTATGAGCTTAATATTCCGGGGGAAAAGGAAAAATGGTTCTCAGACGATATGTGGTTTCGCCTGCAAACCGATGATAAGGTTTATGGCCAGGTTGAGTTCAATCAGTACGGCCAGCCAGTCATGAAGCTGGCGATTCCATTTTTTGAAAATGATACAAAAAAAGCAATCGGGGTAGTAGTCCAGCTGCAAAAGATGATTGGCAAAATATCATCCATGCGCCAGGACAATTCCTCCTATATTTACCTTGTCGATGATAAGGGAAGGATTATCGCCCATCAGGATTACAGCAAGCTATGGCATAAACAGGCTTCTGCTGACCAAGGGGACGTGATTGGAGTAAAGGCTAAAATAGAAGATTTGAACTGGGTACTAGTGATGGAGCAGCCAAAGGCGACTGCTTTCGCCCCGATCAATCGGATGCTGCAAAATGGCATCGGGGCAGTTGCCCTGCTGATTTTGACAATCAGCTTGATCAGCGTTTGGGCCGGGCTTTATTTTACAAAACCGATCGTATTGATTGACCGTGAGATGAACAGGTTAAAGCAAGGCCGTAAAATCAGCCCGATTAAAATGAGACGAACCGACGAGTTAGGAAAGCTTGCTGATTCCTTCAACAATATGAGCAAGGAACTGCTTGAAAAGTCAAGGCTGCTTGAGCAGGAAAAGGAAAGGCTAAATGTGGTCGTCAACGGGATTGGTGCAGGACTTGCACTTGTGACAAAGGAATATCGCATTACCTGGATGAATCCAATTTTAAAAAGCTGGCTAAAGGATGAACGCCTGACGCTGCCGTGCTATGCGGTGATTGGCGGTGAGAGCACGCCATGTGTCAATTGTCCGATTACATGTCCCGATCTTGGAAAAATTGCGGATGAAGTGATGAAATTCAAGGATGGAGCCAAGGGAGAGCGGATTTTCAGGCACAGAGTATTCCCGCTTAACCATGCGATAGAAGAAGAGGGTGAATTCCTCGTTGTGCTTGAAGATATCACTGAAAAAAAAAAATGGAAGAATCGATGATCCAGACGGATAAGCTGAGCGCGCTCGGCATCATGGCATCAAGCTTTGCTCATGAGGTCAACAATCCGCTCGCGACCATTAATGTTTACGCAGAGGATTTAATCGACCGCCTCCAGGCAGAGGATGAAGATCTGGATGAGGATGAAATGGAACACTATCTACGGAAAATAAAAGAAAATACAGAGCGATGCAAGCGTATCACCGGAAACCTGCTTAATTTTTCCCGGAAGAATGATTGGACCGAGGACCAAATCAATGTAAAAGAAATTATTGAAAATAGCGTCAGTCTTGTTGAACATCAGCTGAAAAAGCAGCGGATACAGCTTGAGCTTACTATTGAGGAGGCAATGCCTGCTGTCACGGGTGACGGTTTGAAGCTGATGCAGGTGCTTGTCAACTTGATCAATAACGCGGTTGATGCAATGGAAAGCGAAGGCAGGCTCATTGTTTCTGTTTTGCATAAGGATAATACCGTTTCTATCAAGGTTACCGACAGCGGTCATGGCATTCCACCCGAGGCAATGGATAAGCTGTTCGATCCATTTTTCACAACAAAGCCGATCGGCAAGGGGACAGGTCTTGGTTTATCGGTCTGCTACGGCATCATCCAGCAGTTCGGCGGGAATATACAGATTGACAGCAAGCCGGGAGAAGGAACCACAGTAGAAATCAAGCTGCCGGCCCAGGAATTCACGGAGGTGGGGTACGATGTCAGCAACAAGATTGCTAGTCGTTGATGATGAACAGGATTTGCTTGAGCTTTTGGTAAGACGGCTAAAGCGGAAGGGATTTGAAGTAGACAGCGCCGGCGCGGCTGAGGATGCGCTTGAGCTTGTGAAAAAGAACGATTATGACATCGGTGTCTATGATATCCGCCTTCCTAACATGGATGGGATTGAACTTTTAAAAGAAACAAAGAAGCTCCAGCCTGACATCGAAGTGCTGATTTTAACAGGCCATGGAACAATTGATACGGCAATCGAAGCGATGAAGGTTGGCGCCTTTGACTATATTACGAAACCTTACAATCTATCAGAATTGGAGCTGACGATTGGCAAGGCTGCTGAGAATAAGACGCTAAAAGAAAAGAATGACAGCATGAAGAAAATCATCGCCCAGCATAACGAGTTCAATATTATCGGGGACAGTGCCAATTTTACCGAAGTGCTGGAGATGACCAGAAGGATTGCCGACAGCGAGGTGCCCGTGCTGATCGAGGGCGAGAGCGGGACCGGGAAAGAGCTGTTCGCCAAGGCACTGCATTATTGGAGCAGCCGTTCTGAAGAGCCATTCGTCCCCGTGAATTCCGGAGCATTGCCGGAGCATTTGCAAGAAAGTGAATTGTTCGGCCATGCTCGCGGCGCGTTTACCGGAGCAAGCCAGGATAAAAAGGGTTTGGTTGAAGCTGCAAAGGGAGGCACGTTATTTCTTGATGAATTAGGCGAGATGCCACTGGCTCTGCAGGTGAAATTGCTGCGCTTCCTCGAGACAGGCGAGTTCCGCCGGGTAGGCGATGTCAGGGAACGGCATGTCACCGTCCGAGTCGTTGCCGCAACAAACCGGGATATGGAGAAGGAGGTTGCCGAAGGGCGTTTCCGCGAAGATCTCTATTACCGGTTGAATGTTGTCAAGCTGATGATTCCGCCATTACGTGAAAGAAAAGCCGACCTGCCTGGACTGATTGATTATTTTATCGGCAAGACAAAAGATTCATCGAAAAGGTTATCGGCAGATGCCTATGCAGCCCTTGTACAATATGACTTTCCCGGCAATGTGCGGGAGCTGAGCCACCTGATCGAACGCGGTGTGCTTTTGTCAAAAGGAAGCATAATTGAAGCCGAGGATTTGCTTTTACCGCATGCGAAAAATAATGAGGCAGCACCGATACAAGCCAATTTCACCACACTCTGCTCGCTAGAGGAACTGGAGAAAATCCACATTGAAAACGCGCTGAAGCAAATGAATTGGAATAAGACGAAAGCAGCAGATGTGTTAGGAATCAGTGTTCGTAATCTGTACCGGAAAATTGATCAGTATTGCTTGAAGGAATAGAGGATGAAGGAAGCGATTTTTTGCTTCCTTTTCTTTTTGGTTTAGAAATGAAAGTGCATGAAGTGTTTTTATTAGTGGAGTCCTCTTAGCGAATAAAAACAACACCTCATGAATATTAACATTACAAGGATAAACAGACCCTAAAGGAGCGATTTGTATGAATATATTGATAACAGGTTCAACAGGGCAGCTAGGCACAGCTTTGATAAATAAGCTGAAAAGTTCTCATTATAATGTCAGATTAACTTCGAGAAGAAAACCAGAAGGCATTGCATCTTTCGAGTGGGTTTATAGTGATTTATTCTCAGGCGAAGGTTTGGAAGAAGCAATAAATGGTGTAGATGTGATTATTCATGCAGCAACAAGTCCGATGAAAAACTCTAAAATCATTGATGTTAGTGGCTTTGAAAAGTTTATAAGTAAGCTTGAACACATCAAGCATTTTATCTATCCGTCAATTGTAGGCATAGAAGATATTCCATTTACTTATTACAGGCATAAACATGAAGCAGAACAAGTCCTGCAGAAAAGCTTTGTTCCGTATACGATTGTACGAGCAACCCAGTTCCACAGCTTTGTTGACCAGTTACTTTTATCTAAACCTCTATTTAGTAGATATTTTGTTCCAGGCAGCATTAAATTTCAAAGTGTTGAGGTAGAAGATTTTGCAAATCATTTAATTAGCTTATTTGATAAAGGTCCTCAAGGAAAAATCGATGACTTTGGTGGACCAGAGATTATCACTTTAAGAGAAATGGCTGAGCTGAAAAATACGATAAATAATGAAACAAATAAAGTAGTAAGTCTTCCTTTCCCGGGTAAACTTTACAAAGCGTTATTGGAGGGGAAAAATACTAATTCAAATCAAAGAATGGGAAAAGTAACCTTTGAAGAATATCTGAGAAATAAGAGAAATTAAGTAATACATAAAACGAGTAATCAGTCTAAGCCAATAAGCTGTCTTTTTTATTGAGGAATTACTAGACTAAAGAGTCCAGTTACTACTCAAATGATTATAACCATGACAAAATGGCACATGCCAAAATTGCAACACCATGACAAAATGGCACAAAAAAAGTGGCCGCTTTGGAGCAAAAAGCTCCAGTCGGCCGCTTTTTTTTGTTCACAGAAGTGTCACGATTCCAATATCCCCAACAGCCGCAAGGGATTGTAGGCTTTCTGAATCTAGAATAAGCTCGTGTCAAAAAAGTTGGCACGCGGCTTGCAATATATAAAAGCATAGCAAACAAAAATAAGAAAAGGATGTGGCATTATGCTATCCAATATTGGCGTACCTGGTTTGATTTTAATCCTGACACTGGCGTTGATCATCTTCGGTCCTAAGAAGCTCCCGGAAATCGGCAGGGCATTCGGGCAGACGCTCAAAGAATTCAAGAAATCAACAAGGGAACTGACAAGCGATATTACAGACGATATTGCAGACGACCTGAAGGAAATCAAAAAAGAATTATAAATGCATAAAGAGGTGACGAATCATGGGTCTATTTTCAAATGAGAAAAAAGTAGATTATGACAAAATAGTCGACAACATGCTTCCAGATGCGAAGAAGGAATTGGATGAATCGCAGTATGATACCCAGCTTGGCTTGAATATGGCTCGAGATGCCAGAAAGGTCATCAGCGGAAAACTCAAAATCGAGGATTTCCACAAAGTGTATTCATCTTCCCTTACAAAGGAATTCGGTAACTATTATGCCTCTGGTGCACCTGAAGAAAAGAAAAAAAGCGACGGTCCTAAATGGGCGATGGTCATCGATCTGAAAAAATGCGTTGGCTGCGATACTTGTACAGTAAGCTGCAAGGCTGAGAACCGCACGCCACCAGGCATTTCCTACAATGTCGTAATGGAATCGCTTGAAGGAGAATTCCCGAACATCAAGGCGGTTAATCTGCCAAGACCTTGCATGCAATGTGATAAGCCAGCGTGCGCGCAGGTTTGTCCGACAAGAGCGACCTACAAAATGGAAAACGGCATTGTCGCCATCGATAATGACCGCTGCATCGGCTGCCGTTATTGCATCGTTGCCTGTCCATATGGTGCACGGTCCTTCGATTTCGGTGAAAGCTATGAGCAGGAAATGGTTGGCTACAATGACGTAACGAGCCCAGAGTATGGGAAAGAACGAGGCAGCCGTGAAAAAGGCAAGACGCCAATCGGAACGGTCCGCAAGTGCAGCTTCTGCTTCCACCGCCTGCAAAGAGGCGAAGAGCCGGCATGCGTTGAAACCTGCATTGGCGATGCCCGCTTCTTCGGCGACATCAGTGATCCAAACAGTGTTGTATCCAAGCTTGCTGCGAGCCCAAGAGCATTCCGCCTGAAGGAAGAGCTTGGAACGCATCCAAACGTCATTTACTTACGATAGGAGGGACTGGCGATGTCTAATCTCGCTGTTAATTTAAATCACAAAACAACTGCAAAACCAGCGGCTGTATCCAAAGCATTTAAAATCTGGATCTCGGCTCTTACACTTGCCTTTTTGATTGGCGGATATTTTATCGTAGAAAGGTTCATCACCGGACTTGCAGCAACGAATCTATCAAGCATCACTCCTTGGGGGGCGTGGATTGCTTTTTACATCTTCTTTGTAGGCTTGAGCGCCGGTTCGTTTCTGCTATCAACTTTAATCTATGTTTTCGGGATGGAAGAATACGAGAGGGTCGGAAAGGCAGCCTTGTTCACCGCAATCGTCTGTATGATTGTGGCCCTGACCTTCGTCCTGATGGATCTTGGCCGGCCTGAACGATTGCTGAATGCGATCATCTACTGGAATGTCACTTCCCCGCTCGGCTGGGAAGTCCATTTTTACCTCGTGTACATTGCGCTTTTGACCGCTGAGCTTTACATCGCGATGAGGGAAGACCTTATACGCGCGGCAAAAACAAACACAATTAAAGGATTTGTTGCAAGACTGATCACATTTAAAAATGCAACGATTGACGCAGCTACTAAGAAAAGAGATCATATGTGGATGAAAATTCTCGGCACAATCGGGATACCGCTCGCCATCCTAGGGGTGCACGGTGGTACCGGAACGATTTTCGCAGTTGTAAAAGCACGTCCTGCATGGAATACAGCTTTATTTCCAATCATCTTCGTTGTCTCGGCAATGGTATCCGGAACAGCCTTGCTTTTAGCCATGTATATCATCAAGAAAAAAGTCCAGAAGCAGCCGATCAATCAGGAAATGGTTGTTTCCTTAGCTAAATTGATGGTCGGCTTCCTGATCATTGACCTTGGTCTCCAATTCTATGAATATCTGATTGGCTGGTACGGTCTCGAGGCTGAACACCTGGACACACTGGCAACGATGCTGACAAGTGACAAAGCGTGGTCATTCTGGATCGTGCAAATGTTTTTGGGAGCAGTGGTGCCAATCACAATTGTCTTTTGGAAGAAGACGAGCGAAAACATCAATGCGCTGTTGGCAGCGGCAATCCTGATCGTCATCGGAATCATCGGAGTCCGCTTCAATATCGTTGTACCGCCGCTTGTTGTACCAGTGTTCCATGAACTGCCAGTGGGCAATTATGCTCCAACTATAAAAGAATGGATGGTCAGCGTCGGCGTGGTTGCGATGGGCCTATTAATCTATTCATTTGGCGAGCTGCTGCTCCCAATCGAAGAAACTTCTGACGAGGTGAGCCATAATGGAAAATAAACCAATGAAACGGCGCGGGTTTTTAAAAGCGCTCGGAACGCTTGGCGCGGTTGCTTTTGTCGGGCCAGCGTTCGTTGGGCCGATCAAACAGGTGATGAACGGTGTCTGGATCGATGAAGCGCACGGCGCCGGTACAGACTACCAGGACTACACAGCGGAAAACGTTATTTTTACATCATGCCAGCAGTGTAACTCTACTTGTACAATCAAAACGTATATAACAGCAGGCGTGGCGGGCGGAGCCTATTCATCGATTGTCCGTAAAATTGCCGGCAACCAATATAGCCCAATGAATATGGTTCCTTATGGACATATCAACTATGACACACCGGTAGCTCAGGCTGTTAAGGGTACTGGTGATGTTGCCAAGCTAGGACGCGGCTTCCGGGGCGGAAGAACGTGCCTGAAAGGTCAGGCAGGAATCCAGACAAACTATGATGCGTTCAGGGTTCAAAAGCCATTGAAGCGTGTAGGGGAACGAGGCAGCGGCGTGTGGAAAACGGTCAGCTGGGAAGAAGCCTATAAAGAAATACTTGAAGGCAGCAAGGATCTTGGGACACCGGGCTTAAAAGAAATGTGGAAGTTCGTGCCGGAAGAAGCGGTCATGGCTGATTGGGATAAGCTGAAAGCTGGCGAAATGACAAAGGCTGAATTTGATAGGAAGTATAGGGATGTCCTAATTGATACAAACCATCCTGATTTTGGGCCAAAGGCTAACCAGATTGCCATCATGGCAGGCCATAGACGTGATTTTATTTCACGCCTTGCAACGGGAAGTCTAGGAACGGCAAATTATTATGATCATGGAGGCGTCTGCGGGGTTCAGAGCGCAGTGGGGAATTCACGGTCTCATGATTCTGAAAAGCCGAAGAAGCGGATGATTCCTGACTATGATAATGCAGAAATGGTCATCATCTGGGGGGCAAACCCGATGGTAGCCAATCGCGGTCCGACGACATTTGCACCACAAATCACGAATGCGATCGATCGTGGCATGAAGGTAGTGGTCATTGATCCTCGCTTTAGCAAGACCGCCGAAAAAGCACATGTCTGGGTTCCTGTAAAACCGGGCGGAGACGGTGCCCTTGCAATGGCAATGGGCCGCTGGATCATTGAGAATAAACGTTATGATGTGACGTACCTGAGCAATCCTAACCAGCAAGCAGCAAACCTCGATGATGAAACAACTTGGAGCGATGCATCCTTCCTTGTTAATGTCGGCGACAAAAAACGCCCATTCGTCCGCGCACAGGATCTCGGAATCGGCGGCGAAGAATTTGTTGTTATTGAGAACGGTCAACCAGTCCCTCATACAAAAGCAAGGAACGGCGCGCTCGATGTCGATGCAACGATTAAGGGCATAAAAGTAAAATCAGTATTTAAGATTTATAAAGACAAGGTAATGGAAAAATCAATTGAGGAATACGCAAAGCAAGCCGATGTTCCGGTTGACCAGATTATCCAGATTGCCCGTAAATTCACTTCACATGGAAAGAAAGTAGGCATCCATTCTTACCGCGGACCGGCAATGCATACAAACGGATACTACAATGTGCGTGCGATCAACATGCTGAACCATCTGGTTGGAAATCACGACTGGAAGGGCGGCGACACTGTATTAAGCGCGAAGTTCAAGACTTTTGAAGGGCGCTATGACTTGTTGACTGTTCCGAACGCAAATAAAGGCTGGGGCATTCCGATTACTCGGCAAAAAGTTCCTTATGAAAAAACATCGTTGTTCGCAAAAGATGGTTATCCGGCAAAACGGCCATGGTACCCATTTGGGAATAACCTCATTCAAGATGTACTGCCTAGCTCAGCAGAAGGATATCCATACAAAATCCGTGCACTTTTAATCAACAGGACGTCTCCGGTAATGAATTCGCCTCGCTCAGATATGCAGGCTAAATTCATCAGGGACACAAAAGTCGTTGAACTGGTTGTTTCTTCTGATACGATGATCGGAGAAACGTCAAAGTTCGCTGACTTTATACTTCCGGATCTTGCTTACCTTGAAAGCTGGAATACAGAAGACATCTTCCCGATTTTAAAATATAAGTTTGCTGGAGTCATCCAGCCTGTTACACGGGTTGTCCCAGACGCTCGTCCAACAGAACAAGTATATATCGATCTGTTAAAACAAATGGGACTTCCTGGAGTCGGGGAAAAGGCTTTTGCAGACGGATCAGCGCTTAACACTCCAGAAGATTACTACTTAAAACGAATCGCAAACATTGCTTATGACGGCAAAAAACCTGTTCAGGATGCAAACGCAGAAGAACTGGCGATTTTTGAAAAAGCAAGGCAGAAAGCGTTAGGGAAATACTTCGATATCCAAAAGTTGATAAACGCTGTGAAACCAGAAGAATGGAAGAAAGTCGTATACGTGTTGAACCGCGGCGGCCGCTTTGAAGCAGCTGGCGACGAATATGTCGGCAACAAGCTAAAGTATCAATGGGCAAAACAGGTAAATTTTTACGATGAAAAAGCAGCAGGCTTCAAGAGTGCCTATACAGGTAAGTTCTTCGAGGGAGTTCCGGTAGCAGAGGAAATCAAGAAGTATGATGGCGAGGTTTACAAGCCAAACAAGCCGCTGCAATTCATCAACTGGAAATCAAGGAATATGGCAACACACCGTACAGAAGGCAATACTTGGCTGCGTGAAATCAAGCCTGAAAACTATTTGTGGATCAATCCAATCGATGCCAGGAAGAAAGGCATTCAGACAGATGATGAAATATACATCGTTTCGAGCAGTGCAAAGGTAAAAGGCAGGGCACTAGTCACACCAGGAATCAAGCCAGGGGTTGTTGGAGCAAACTTCAGCTTCGGACATAGCGCATATGGTTCGAAGCCAGTGAAAGTGGATGGCAAAACAATCGAGCCAGCCGGAAAATATGGCCATACTGGCTATGAATTCAATAGACCGCTCCACGAAGAATCAGGCTTAGCAAAGCAGAGGGGACTTGGATTCTCGGTCAATGCATTATCGGAACGGGATGGCAGCTACTTCGAAGGCTTTCTCGCTGACCTATTAGTAGGCGGTCCGGCACAGCAGGATGTATTTGTGGACGTGGAAAAGGCTTAATATCATCGCAATTAGGTTGTGCATGTCAACTGACTGTATGAAAAACCTTATATCATCGGGGATAGGCTGATAGAGAAATCCCTGAAATTTCTTGAAAAATGAAGGTGGAGACAATGATGGAAGAACGATATGGAAAGCTCGCGATCGCAAATATTTTAACTAGCATTTGGTTTGGGGATTGGAGCCGCTACGAAGATTTCATGAATGACGTCCCTGAAGACATGCAGTCTGAGCTTTCATTTCATTCATATTACGAACGGGATGAAGTGCAGCTCTGGCATGACAATCACTTTTTCATACCGGGAGACCACTTTGTCTCCCCTTACTTTTCCTCCTATCCAAAAGAAGGCGAGGATGAGGAAGCCCGCAAGCAGGATTTGCTTTGCCTTATTGGTCTTTATGAAAAAACAGGCTTCTACTTTCCGCTTGAACAGAACAGGCTGCCAGACCATTTTGGCAGCATGACCGCATTCATTAGCTCGATCATACAGGCAGAAATCAAGGCAGACCAAGAGGGAGACAGAGAGTATTTGCAGCAGTTGGAAGAAATCGAAGCAGAAGTACTGAATCGATACATCCAGCCAAGTCTCAAGCCTATGCTCGAAGCAGCCGGATCAAAGATAAAGCATCCATTTTTCAAGGATTTTCTAAGGTTTTATGCCGATTTGATGGGCGAGGACTGGATGGAAGCAGCTTGAACAAAAAAGAGGCTGCCTCAGAAGGTCGTTGAATGCGACCTTTTGAGGCAGTATTTAAATTTTCAATGGTGAAAACAGGTGTTATTGGCGTGTAACTTATAAAAAATCACGAGAACAACTCAAAGAGAAAAAAGGCCGCCGAGTTGTCATGAGAAGAG
>NZ_JBALSS010000006.1:553546-556454 GCF_036967045.1 Bacillus sp. JJ1609
GCCGACGAGTTGTTATGAGGAAGGGTCCGAGAACAACTCGAAGAAAAAACAGTCACGAGTTGTCATGGGAGGCTCACTTGACACCGCTAGAAGGATTTGTTTATGAAAAAAGCTGGCAGTGGGGCTTTTTCATAATTCTTCCGAGGAAATCAACTGACCCTTATCAATAACAAAAAAAGGGTGTCCCAATATACTTTTGGGACACCCTCTTTTACATTTTATTTACTTTGCTTAAAAAAATCAATAAACGCATGATAAAACTCAATTCCCTGGTAAAGCAAAAAGCTTGATGCCGTCAGTGAAAAGAAGCCGATCATCAGAAAACGAAACCACATGATTCATTCCTCCTTTGATTTTAAAAATGCTTAAAATCTCAGAGGCTTGATCACATAATTAGATTGGAAAAACACAGCCGTCAGAAAGGCGAAAATCGCGGTAAAGGCATTTGCAGGAATACGTCTGCTGATATAAGGCTGTATAAAAAGAAGAGCAACAATTGTATAGAAAATGGTGAAGGTTTTTTTATCACTTGTAGTTGGATCGGGTAGGTCTTCTGAAGCCTTATCCACTAGGAGGACTGCTTTCGTTTTTGTGCCAAATGCATTAACTTTTTCAGCAGGAAGCGTTCCGTGAGTGAGTAAGAAAGTAAACAGAAGGAGCAGGCTCAGGGCTGAAGTTCTAAGCTTCTTCACGGTCTTCACTCCCTTAAAAAGTAATAAACCTATCTTATAACATTATATGCATAGTGGAAACTAAAAAGTTTAGACATTTTCTGAGATGTTTTTCATTCCACATAAAAACAGGCACCTGATTTGGCGCCTGTCATCCATATTATTGCTTTCTCAAATTGCCCAGCTCTTCGGCAATTGCTTGCAATTCGTTCGGGCTGAAACTGTTCTTCTTCATGATCATTTCATAAATTTCTACAAGTTCTTCATACATTTCACCGTCAAAATGTGAGGATTTGATGGCGCCTATGTTCATGACATTAAGCTTTTCTTTAATTTTTTCAATCATGAATTCAACGTTTTCAGGCGAATTTTTAGTTAAGTCCACTCCGTTCATCCTTTCAAGGGTTGTACAATTATCTTTCCATGTTCACTATGAAAAGTCAATTATAAATACGGCTCTATGAAGGGACGGATTTATATTTAGACGGTTAGCGGAATAGTTTTTTTCACCATTCCTTGAGTGAATTTTGGACCCAATGGCTCCATTTTATTTTCATTACTAAAAAATGAATCTGATAAAAAAATTGTCTAGACTTGCATGAAGCAATGGCTATCGTGGAAAATGTTAGATAGGAAGCAGGCAAGACTGAATGTCTGCATCGGGACAAACTTATTTAGGAGGAGAAGGATATGAGTTCGAGGAGATTTTGGATGGGTATGGTTTTAGGAGCGTTAGCAGGAGGGGCTGTAAGCCTTTTGGAAAAATCGACCCGCGACGGTGTTAAAGAAGATTTCAGCAAAGTATCAAGCGGCGTAGCTTACGCAGTTAAAAACCCAACTGAATTATTTGAAGAGATCAAGGATGTAGCGAATAAAGTCCGGTCAACAGTGGAACAAGTAACAGAGGACGTTGCTTTTATTACAGAAAAAGTAGAGGAAATCAGAGATGTTCCACCACAGGTAACTGAGCTTGTAAAAGGGACAAAGGAAACGTTGAGGAAAATTGCGGCATCTGACCAAAATCCGTCGCATATAGATGAAAATAAACTTTAAACAAGCCCTTATTTAGATCAAGGAAAGCATATGATGAGGTGAATCAATGGTTGATTTATCGTTTTTCAGGCAAATGTGGCACAGGATTCAGGAGGATGATGTTCCGGCACTTGCTGCCCAGCTTGCATACTTCTTGTTGCTTTCCTTGTTTCCGTTATTGATCTTCCTAGTGACGCTTGTGCCGTACCTGCCGATTACCGAGGTTGATATACTTGCTTTTTTTGACGATTACGCTCCTGGCGATACAATGGATTTAATCAGGAACAGTCTTGAGGATATTATGGAAAAAGACGGCAAGCTTCTGTCTTTTGGATTGATAGCCACAATTTGGACTGCATCCAACGGGATCAACGCCATTGTGACAGCCTTTAACAGGGCGTACAGGGTGAAAGAAACGAGATCGTTCATCGTAAGCCGTTTAATGGCGATTATTTTAACCTTTGCGATGATTTTTGTCTTTCTTGTCGCTTTAATTCTTCCTGTGTTTGGAAAAGAAATCGGCATTTGGCTTTTTGCTAATTTCGGCTTGAGAGAAGAGTTTATCCATGTATGGAACATGCTTCGCTGGCTGATCAGTATCCTGATTCTATTTGTCGTTTTTCTGGGATTATACTGGATAGCCCCTAACAAAAAGCTTACCTGCATCAGTGGACTGCCGGGATCTGTCTTTGCGACAGCTGGCTGGGTGCTTGTTTCAATCGGATTCTCTTACTACGTCAGCAATATTGCGTCCTACACGGCAACTTACGGCAGCATTGGCGCCATCATCGTCCTGATGCTCTGGCTTTATCTTTCTGCTTATATCATTATCATTGGTGGAGAAATCAATGCTTATTTCAGTGAGAAGAAGGCTGGGTGCTGATTGAGGACAGAAATGAATGATTTGAAAGACAAGTTCTCCTGATTCCCAATTCAGATATCCTTATATTTCCGCGGTAACGAGTCCGTTTTTTGCAGAAGATATAAGGGAGGCAAGTACCTCACTTATATCAAGGGGGATTTCAAGATGACCAAGAAAACGAAAAAAGACGGCGGAACAAAACAAAAAGGCAACAAAAGCAATCCTAAGCAAAAAACATCAGGCTCTGCGAATGGATCAAATGGATATCACTAAAAAAAACTCCCGTCGGCACATATTGGCCGAGCGGGAGTTTCTTTGTCTAGCTCCAGCGCCTAGCCCCTCG
>NZ_JBALSS010000006.1:556571-587390 GCF_036967045.1 Bacillus sp. JJ1609
CTTGCGCTTTTCTTATTTCAATAAGCGTAAGCTATTTAAGATAACCAGGATCGTGCTGCCTTCATGGCCAATTACACCATATGGCAAGTCGAGCAATTGCAGGAAGTTTGATGCGATCAGCACCATGATAACCAGAATCGAGAAGACAACATTCTGTTTGACGATTCTGTTCATTCGGCGGGAAAGATTGATGGCTTCAGCAATTTTCGGCAGGTCGTTTTTCATCAAGACTACATCTGCCGTTTCCAGCGCGACATCTGAACCTTCACCCATGGCGATTCCGACATTAGCAGTTGCGAGGGCAGGTGCATCATTGATGCCGTCGCCAACCATCGCCACATTGCCATACCGTTCTTTCAGCTTCTTCAATTCATCTACTTTCGTTTCAGGCAGACATTCTGCGATATGCTCATCCACATGGCTCTCAGCAGCAATTGCTTTTGCGGTGTTCCTGCTGTCCCCAGTAAGCATGACCGTAAAGATTCCTTCTGATTTTAACAGGTCGATGGCATGTTTTGTTTCTTCGCGCACGATATCTTTTAAGGCCATCAAACCTGCAAGCTCACCGTTCCGTTCAATGAATACAATCGTTTTGCCTTCACCGGCAAGTTTCAATGAAACCCCATCAGCAAATGCCTCAGCAGCTGATCGGCCGACAAAATCCGCTTTTCCAATTTTCCAGTCCTCGTTTTCAAAATGGGCTTTTACACCCCAACCAGAAACATCTTCAATGCTCTCTGGATGAACCAGCTCCTTGCCGAGCGTATCCCTGGCATACTTAACAATCGCATTCGCAAGCGGATGGTTGGAGTGGCTCTCGATCGAAGCGGCTTTTAGAAGGACTTCATCACGGTCAAGTCCATCGGCGACGATCAAGTCGGTTACTTCAGGCTTACCCTTTGTCAGCGTGCCAGTTTTATCAAAAGCAATCGCCTTTAAATGGCTCAGGTTTTCCAAATGGACGCCGCCTTTAAATAAGATTCCGTGCTTGGCACCATTTGAAATTGCGGACAAAGTTGCCGGCATGATTGAAGCAACCAATGCACATGGCGATGCTACGACCAGCAAAATCATGGCTCTATAGAAGGTTTCCGTCCAACTCCATCCCAGCAGGAAGTGGGGAACAAACATCATCAGCACGACCACTGCGAGCACAACCTTCACATAGGTTCCTTCAAATTTTTCGATAAAAAGCTGGGAAGGGGACTTCTCGCTCTGTGCGTTCTGAACAAGCTGAATTATCTTCTGAAACAATGTTTCATTATTTGGCTTTGTAATTTCTACAGTAAGCGAGCCTGTCAGGTTAACCGTTCCTGCGAAAACATCGTCGCCTGCATCCTTGGAAACAGGAATCGATTCTCCGGTGATCGCGGCCTGGTCAATCGTTGTCTGTCCTTTAGCAACTTTGCCGTCGGAGGGAATTCTTTCTCCCGGCTTCACCAAAATCAAGTCGCCTATTGTCAGCTTTGAGACATGTACTCTTTCCTCTGTACCGTTCGTAATCCGCAGTGCTTCCTCCGGCTGAAGCTCCATTAGTGAGGAGATTTCCTTGTGGCTCTTGTTCATCGTGTACGTTTCCAGTGCGCCGCTCATTGCAAAAATAAAAATTAAAATAGCGCCTTCCGTCCAGTAGCCGATGATCGCAGAGCCAATCGCAGCGAAAATCATCAGCATTTCCACATTCAGTTCTTTCTCCTCGATTGTTGCTTCTATGCCTTCTTTCGCTTTCGCAAACCCGCCAATCACATAGGCGAGTATAAAAGCTGTAACGGAGGCTGTCTCTGAATCTCCTTTACTGAGGATCCAGCCGAGAGCAATCAAGATTCCGCTGATAATCGCGGCAATCAATTCCGCGTGCGGCTTTATTTTTTCCATTAAACTAACTTCAGGAACAGACTTTTGCTTCATTAACGCATTCGCTCCCTGAGCCATGTTTCTCTCCTCCTTTTCAACCTCTAATTGATACTAATAATCACAATCAATACCCTTAAAAAACACGAAAGCTGTCATCGGAATGATGACAGCGAAAAGCCAGAGCAAATGATACATATAGTTTTAACTATTATGTTACCATACAATATATGATTTATAAAAGAATTATGCTTTTGAATAAGGAGACATATTAATGACAACTAAAGACTTTTTCACCCACCCGCTGGGAATCACGGTTTCAGCAGCTGGTGCGACCCTTCTTTGGGGGAGTGCTTTTCCGTTTATAAAATTAAGCTACAAAAGCCTTGATATCAGGCCGGAGGAAATGGGTGAACAGATGCTGTTTGCTGGGTACCGTTTCCTGCTTGCCGGGCTTCTCATCCTCATTTTGTTCCTGTTACTGAAGAGGAATATGAAGTTTAGGCCGGATACGACTCTTCCGTTATTAAAGATCGGCTTATTCCAAACCTTCCTGCAATATGTCCTATTTTATATCGGGCTCAGTTACTCAACTGGGATTCAAGGCTCCATTATCGCTGGGACGACTTCATTTTTTCAAATCCTGCTAGCCCATTTGCTCTATCCTGATGACAGGATGAACCGTTTAAAGGTCGGAGGGCTGATGATTGGCTTCACAGGGGTTATTTTTGCTAACTGGCCGAATGGAGAGTATGAAATACACTTCGGGATTGGTGAAGTCTTATTGATGCTCGCGATGCTTGCAGGAGCCTATGGCAATATACTTGCGAAGCAAGGCAGTGCAAAAATGGAGGTCATTTATATGACCGCTTATCAGATGATCCTAGGGTCGATTGGCCTCGTTGCCATTGGCGGGTTTTCTGTAGGGCTAGTGCCTTTCAGTTTTGACCTGAAATCGATACTGATGCTTGTTTACCTGGCATTCCTGTCAGCAGCGGGCTTTATTTTATGGAATAATGTCATGAAATACAATCAGGTCGGAAAAGTTTCCTTATATTTATTTTTAGTGCCGGTATTCGGTGTAATCTTATCATCCATTCTGCTCGATGAACCGCTGCATTATTTTGTTATTGCTGGATTGATATTAGTCGTAGCCGGAATCGTGCTTGTGAACCGGCCAGCAAGAAAAGCAGCAAAAAACAGCCTCCCTTCAAAATAGGGAGGCTGTTCTGCTTTATAAGCTCAGGCTGACTTTGGTTCGTGTTGGGATGAGCCTTCAGGCCGGACTGCTACAAGTGCGATGAAAATAAGCAGCAGCATCGTGCTGACGACATAGAAAAAGCTGATTCCTTCTAATAGTTCAATCGCTACACCACCGATGAATGGACCGCTGATGCTGCCAAAGCTGAAAAAGATCCCGCACATCAGGTTTCCTGCCGGCAAGAGCTGCTTAGGAAGCAAATCGGCCATATAGCTAATGCCGAGGGAAAAAGTGGATCCAACTAGCGTTCCTGCTAGGAAGAAGCAAATCAGTAAGCCTGTTGTAGAATCCTCCAGAAGCCCAGCAGCGGTAAAGCAAATGAATCCAGAGAGCGTAATTGTAATTAAGACCGTTCTCCTGCCAAGCTTGTCGCTAAGGATTCCCAATGGCAGCTGGGAGAGAATGCCGCCTGCCGCAAAAGCGGGCAGTAGGATTGCAACAGCATCTACTCCAATTCCGGACCTCATAGCATATACCGGGAAATTTCCGTTCAGGCTCGCCTCTAAAAATCCAAATCCAAAAGGCGGAAGAAACGCTACCCAGGCATATTTAAATACTTTTCGAAACCGTTTCATCGTCCCGAAAAATGAAGTGCTCTCAAGATCGTGTTCCGGGTGCTCATTCTTCAACAGCCAGACAATCAGCCAAGCAGCAAGGCTGACAGCAGATGAAATGATGAACGGCAATGTTGTACTAATCTCAACAAAGCGTGTCATCAGCGGACCGGCTGCAAAACCGAGGCCGAAGAACAGACCGTAAATCGATATATTCCTGCCGATCCTTTCTTTTGGCGTAAAGGATGTAATCCATGTCTGTGTGGCAAAATGAAGCATATGGTCGCCAATCCCGATGGCAAACCTTAATAGGAACCAAAACCAGAAAGACTTCCATAACGGGAACATGGCAAGCGATACAGCCACTGCCAATCCGCCGACTAAAATGATTGGTTTGTAGCCAAATCGCCTCAGTGGCGCTTCCATTAATGGCGAAGCAATCAAAATACCTATATATAACCCTGTGGCATGCAAACCATTCATCGATGACGATACGCCATCCTGTTCAAAAATAATCGCAATCAAGGGAAGTAGCATCCCCTGTGAGAACCCAGAAATAGCCACAATGATGACCAAAATCCAGAAACGAAGCTTTTTGCTGATGTTCATGTGAAAAACTCCTGACTGATGTTTTGTACTTCTTTAGATGTTAACGATATAAAATTTCAAAGGCAATGTTTTTTTAGTTTAATTAAGGGAAAAAATAGTGTAATCTCTTTATGAGCAATTGCGGTAAATTTTTCTAATTTAAGTATTTCCGCTACGAATACATATAAAGGGTGATGGCGAAATGGAATTTAAAATGAAACCAGATGTTGGCTTTTACACGGAAGTTGGCTTTGGCAGGCTGGATGTTGCCGGTGATGATGAGTACGGATTCAGGCCATACCAATTGCTTGTCTCTTCGGTTGCAGTTTGCAGCGGCGGCGTTCTGCGCAAGGTTTTGGAAAAAATGCGAATGGAAATAAAGGATATACATATTACAGCCGAGGCAGAACGTATTGAAGAGGAAGCAAGCAGGGTTAGCAAAATCATGGTGCATTTTCGCATTGAAGGAAATAATCTTGATGAAAAGAAAATTGAAAAAGCCATGGTGCTGACAAGGAAAAACTGTTCCATGGTCCAATCCGTAATTGGCAGCATCGAAGTGGAAGAAACGTTCGAAATCATTCGCGGGTAATTGCTTAACTTTTAGGCTCTGTTAAAGGTCAATGTTGTTTTTAAGCCTGTGGAGCTGAAATCAACAGTTAAGTTAACAGAGACAACTTTTAAAAGTTAAGGATTTCTTAAGTTCGCGAATACAAGGAATAAAAAAAGAATAGTGAGGATTGAACAATGGCAAATAAGATTTTTATGATTTTAACATTTATCGGTGTCCCATTGTCTGTCATCGGGACATTGATGCATTGGCCTAGTATCATGTTATTCATCGTATACTGCTTGACCATTATCGCTTTAGCGAGTTTCATGGGAAGAGCGACAGAAAGTTTGGCAATAGTAACTGGCCCGCGTATCGGGGGTTTGCTGAACGCTACTTTCGGAAATGCGGTAGAACTTATCATCTCTATTTTCGCTTTGAAAGCAGGTCTTGTAGGTGTAGTACTAGCTTCACTTACAGGTTCTGTATTGGGCAACCTGCTGCTGGTAGCCGGACTTTCCTTCTTTGTTGGAGGACTAAAGTACAAACGCCAGCATTTCAATGTATATGATGCAAGACATAACTCAGCACTTCTAATGTTTGCGGTAATCGTTGCATTCGTCATTCCAGAAGTTTTTTCAATGCAAATGGATAAAACCGAAACGCTGAACCTGAGTGTAGGTGTATCGATTATATTGATTGCTTTATATTTGGCGGCTCTTTTCTTCAAGCTTGTAACCCACCGCGGGGTATATCAGCCTAATACTGAGGGTGGGGCTGCGCACCATGATGAAGAACCAGAATGGGGCAAAGGCAAGGCAATCATGGTTCTATTAGCAGCAACAGTAGCTGTCGCTTATGTAGCGGAAAATCTTGTCCACACTTTTGAAGCCGTCGGTGAGTCATTCGGCTGGTCGGAATTGTTCATCGGGGTTATCATCGTTGCCATTGTTGGTAACGCAGCAGAGCATGCATCAGCGATCATCATGGCCTATAAAAATAAAATGGATATCGCAGTTGAAATCGCAGTTGGTTCTACATTGCAAGTAGCCATGTTCGTGGCCCCGCTGCTAGTTCTTGTTTCTTTATTATTTGAAACGAAAATGCCGCTTGTTTTCTCAATGCCTGAGATGATCTCAATGGCGGTATCAGTTCTGTTGATGATCAGTATTGCGAATGATGGAGAAACAAACTGGTTTGAGGGACTTACACTTCTAGGCGCATATGTTATAATGGGTATTGGATTTTACCTGCTTTAATATAATAGAAACAATGAACTCTGTTCCGAGAGGACAGGGTTCTTTTTTCGCTTTAAATAAGTGTTCCTTGAAATGTTTTGAGAAGGAGATATTTTAATATGGCTTTTTTCTATCGCGTTCTATTTTTCATCATTGGGTTAACGGTTCTTTCTTTTGGAATATCAATGACCATTAAAGCTGGATTGGGGACAGGTGCCTGGGATGCCTTGAACGTTGGGCTTTCGGAAACAGTCGGACTTACACCAGGCAGCTGGGTCGTTATCGTCGGAATCATTTTGATCTTTGTTAATGCGGCTTTAGTAAAAAGAAGACCGGATATTGCAGCCGTCATTACGCTGCTCATCACCGGAGTTTTAATCGATTTTTGGATTTTGCGAGTGTTTGACGAATTAATCGTGACAGGTTATGTAAAGCAATTTGCGGTATTTATGCTTGGAATGGTAACCCTTAGTCTCGGCCTGGCCATTTACCTGCAGGCGAAATTCCCGCTGATACCCATTGATAACTTCATGATGGCGTTAAGGGAAAGATTTGGCCTCAACTTAATGGTAGCCAAAACACTGGGGGAAGTAATTGCCCTGTCGGCGGCTTTCATTTTTAAAGGTCCGATTGGAGTCGGCACACTGATCGTAACATTCGCGATAGGTCCGCTCATTCAATTTTTCTTCCCGTTTTTTGAAAAATTGATAAACCAGCTGGTTCTGTCAGACAGATAGATTGCAGAAGATAAATTTTCAAACCTTGGATAAAGTGCTGCGACTCCGAAAACACTATAAACAAACGTATAAGTTTCTTGTAGTGAAAGGAGTTCAACAGCATGAAAAAAACAGCAGCTATCCTTGTTTTGACGATGGTTTTCATGATGACCATTTTAACACCTGGATTTGCTAAGGAAGGCAAGGCAAATAAAGCTCCTCAGCCAAAACAGGCGGAAAAAGCGAAGTATACGATACCTAACTCTGTTATGAACATAACAAAGGATAATACCTATCCTAACCCGACAGAGGATTTGCCGTTTCTTCAGCCAAGTGATCTGACGAAGAGCTTGATCAAAACTTCAAAGGTGAAAATCGAAAATCCTGACTTAATCCGGATGCTTAATGAAACGACGATCAACAGCACACCGTTCGCAATTGGCTACCGAGCGATTGTTTACCTTGGTGAATGGCCTTTGACCTATGAGTCAACTGAAACATCGCCAAACTGGGAATTCCAGAAAATCAATACGAATTATTTTGACAATCGTGGCGGCAATGCAATTTATCAAATTCATTATGTACAGGAGCAGCAAAAGGTTGTAAAGGGCGGATTGACAGCGAAAATTAAGAATGCTGAAGATGTCCAGAAGATGATGCTGTTAAAAGCAGCCCAGAATAGCGGACTCCCGCTCGCGTTCGAAACAATTGTCGGTGGAGGAACGAAGAAAGACCATATCTACAACATCCAGCCTAAGAGACTTGGCTACCTGTACGCCTACGCGCCTGCCATCAACGAAAAAGGCAAGGTCACATACGGCGAGGTCTATCTGATGCTAAAAGGCAATAAGAAATTCATTGTTGTAAAAAATGTTGTTACTCAAGGAATCGGCGCTTGGATACCAGTCCAGGACCATGTAAGCTTCGGTTTTGTATCAAGCGAGAGACCGAGATAAGATAATGGAAATTTAATTAAAGCCTGATCCTTTGTAAAAAGGGGTCAGGCTTTTTACATAATAAGGAAAAAAATTAGCAAAGGCAAAAATCTTTAACTTATCGGCATTGAATTAACGGTAATTTTTTCCTCTTGACAAAAGGTAGATATATCCTGTTTATCCGTTATGTAATCCGGGAATTAGATAGGCATAACAAATAAAACAATTATATTTTCTAAGGAGGAAATACATTATGTCACAGAATATCCTTTCAAATAACCAGAATTCAATGGACGACAACAACTCAAACTTCACTTCTTCAACGGAAAATGCCTATTACGATACGACAACAGGTACAACAACATACGCGAGCACAACGAACAATGACTCATACTCAAACAACTCGGATTACTCAAACAACTTCGCAAGTGAAAGCTCTTACTCAAGTAGCTCGAACAGCAAGCTGATGAAGGGCGTTCTGATTGGCGCTACGATTGGCGGTGTATTGGCTATGCTCGATTCCAACACTCGTTCTAAGGTGAAGGATACGGCAGTCAATGTAAAAGATACATCAATGAATGTTCTCAGTGAGGTGAAAAATAATCCTACTGATGTAAAAGAACAGATGATGAGCAGCTTCAAAGAAGCGTCAAGCATCTTGAAGGAAGCCATCAGCGATGCTCAAAACCTTTACCAGCGCCTGAATGAGGATGTGTTCAGCAAAATGGGTGATGTAAAATCATTATCCAATGAGGCGTTGAACACAGCTTCAAAAGCAACTGAAGGGCTAAAGGATATTGGTTCAAAAGTAAAGGAAGCAGGTACAACTGCAATGGATAATCCTGTTGTGAATTCTGCAACTGGTTCAACTTCATCCAGCAGCTCTTCCACAGTAAGTTCTACTAATGCTGCAGGTGCCTATGCAACAGGAATGGACAGCCAGCCTGCTGATACACCAGGATTAGGCAATACTTCCAACACATTTGCGGTTTCCCCTGAAAACCAGAACAACGACAACAATCGCTAATCTTACTACACCATGCCAGCCCTGATTCGAGGGCTGGCTTTTTATATTTTTTGCAAGTATAAATCGTTCGACAAACCCGCAATCCCATTATTTTGCTTGTTTCTTAGGAGAGAGGAATGGGTAATTTACTCATACATACTTCAGAACAGATATTATGGGAGGATTAATATTATGGGGAAAGATTTTAAAACTCGCTCTAACAGGAGTCTATATGATAGAGAAACAGCAACAGGCAAAATATCGATGGCCGCCTCGGCACATCCAGTCGCCACCGATGCAGGAGAAAAAATCCTTAAGGATGGCGGCAATGCAATTGATGCCGCGATCGCAATCCAATTTGGCTTGAATGTCGGGGAACCGATGATGACTGGCATTGGAGGCAGCGGATTTTTCATGGTGTACCATGCCGAGAGCAAGACCGTTAAAATATTTGATGGACATACACGAGCACCATCAGCAGCACATCCAAAGTTGTTCTTGGATGAAAATGATGAAGTGATTCCTTTTCGTAAAAGATCAACGCACGCTTCTGCTATCGGGGTACCGGGAATTTTAAAAGCAATGGAAGAAGCAAGAAAAGAGTATGGGACAAAGCCTCTTGAAGAACTGATCGAACCAGCGGCACAGGCTGCAGAAAAAGGCGTGGAGGTTAACTGGGTGATGGATTCTTCATTGAAGAATTTCGAATACCGTCTTGGTGACCATGCAAGAGAACTTTTTATGCCGGGTGGAAAGTCATTATGCGAAGGAGATATCTATCAGAAGGACCACCTCGCAAAAACATTTCGCATTCTTCAAAGAGATGGTATTGAGTCGTTTTATGAAGGAGAAATAGCAGAAGCAATCGTCTCTACATTAAAGGAACTCGGGGGCATCATGGAGCTTTCCGATCTTAAAAGCTACAGAATATCAATAGACGAGCCTGTATGGGGCACATACAGAGGGCACAAGATTGCTTCTTGCAATATGCCAAGTGCAGGCGGGACAACCATGCTGCAGATTTTGAAGATTCTCGAAGGCTTCGATTTAAGCAAGTATAATGCGAAGTCTTGGGAAAAATATTATCTGTTTACAGAAGCAATGAGAATTGCTTTTTCTGATAAAATTGCCTTTGCAGGCGATCCGGAGTTTGGTGATATTCCTCTTAAAGGCCTGTTAAATGAAGAATATCTTGCGAAACGCCGTGGGCTGATCAATTTTGAACACAGGAATGATTCAGTTGATTTCGGAAATCCATGGGCTTATTCCGATGGACAAGAAATCAACGTTGTAAGACAGCCGTTTGAACCGGAAAAAGAACGTAGTGAGACCACGCATTTCACTGTCATGGATAAGTGGGGAAATATCGTTGCATGTACTTCCACTGTTGAACACCCATTCGGCTCTGGAATCATGGTCAAAGATTACGGTTTTGTTTTAAATAATGAATTGACTGACTTTGATGCTGTACCTGGCGGGCTGAATGAAATCCAACCAGGAAAACGCCCTGTCAGCTGTAAAACACCAACAATCGTTTTTAAGGATGATGAGCCCGTATTGACGCTTGGTTCTCCAGGCGGTCCAACGATTGTAGGCTCGGTATTCCAAACGATTGTCAACGTACTTGATTTCGGCATGGACCTTAAAGAAGCAATCGAGGAGCCGAGGATTTTCAACAGCTCTGGACCTTTGATTGGCTGGGAAGCTGGCATCAGCATGGAAAGCAAAGGAAAACTGGAATCGATGGGATTTGAATTTGCTGATGGCCCCTTCCCGATCGGCAACGTGCAGGCGATACAAATTGACCGTGAAAAAGGTTTACTGTATGGAGCAGCAGATTCAAGCCGTGAAGGTAAAGCCGCCGGGCTGGATGAATAAAATGATGAGCAGGCCTATGACTGGTCCTGCTCATTTTATATTTTAGATCGCCTTATAAAAGGGTAAGATAAAAATACTCATTCGATAATTGTCAGTTAATATTGCAGAATAACGAATTTTTCGGTAGGATGTAAACGATGGTGAAAGGAGAGATCAGTTTGGGAAATCCGATTAAAGATAACAATACACAAGTTGTGTTTTTGAAGCAGCGTTTAGATATGTTCGCAGATTTGCTTGATGCAATTGATCCGGAAGAAGCAGATTTAGAAGACATCGATCGCATGATCCAGATCGTTGAAGAAATGGATGCTAAGTGCCGTGAATTCAAGAATCGAGACCAGTAAAGAGACCTTTTTGATGAGGTCTCTTTTTTTTTTGTGTAATATCTCGAAGAGTGGTTTTCGTAAGAGGTACAGAAAACTCGGATTGCAAAAATCTTGATCAGTGCTTGGGGTGAGAGGGTACTATAACAACTCAGCTTAAAAAAAACTTGATGAGTGGTTGTCGGAAGGGGGTACGAGAACAACTCAGCCCGGAAAAATCTCGATGAGTGGTTGTCGTAAGGGGTACGAGAACAACTCAGCCCGGAAAAATTTCGATGAGTGGTTGTCGTAAGGGGTACGAAAACTATTCAGCTCGATAATATCTTGATGAGTTGTTCTCGAGAGGGTTATTAAAATATTCTGCCTGAAAATTTCTAGTCGAACTATTCTGGTTTAGCTCCATAGAATCCTGCACATTTTTTCCCTGTAACCGATTCCACTTTTCATCTTTAATTCAAAAGATGATAGGAGTATAATGGTAACGAGAAATTGTTATTAATTTTCACATAGATAATAGATTGACGACCATGGGAGCAGAGAGAGGGGTAGACAAATGAATATCGAAAAGTTTCAGGAAAGCATGTACCAGCTGATCGTTGAAACATCCACTAACCTTCCTAAGGATGTACGCAGGGCAATTAAGGCTGCGGCGGAACGCGAAAATGCGGGAACTCGTTCAGCAATGAGCCTTGCAACCATTACCAACAATATTAAAATGGCGGATGACAATGTATCGCCAATTTGCCAGGATACTGGCCTTCCAACTTTTAAAATTAAGACACCTGTAGGCGCGAACCAGATCGAGATGAAAAAGGCGATTAAAAACGCGATTGCTCTTGCTACTAAAGACGGTAAATTGCGTCCTAACTCTGTTGACTCGCTTACTGGGGATAATAGCGGTGACAATCTTGGCGATGGAACTCCTGTCATTAAGTTCGAACAATGGGAAAAAGATTACATCGATGCCCGCCTGATTTTAAAGGGTGGCGGATGTGAAAATAAAAATATTCAGTACAGTCTTCCAGCAGAGCTTGAAGGACTTGGCCGTGCCGGCCGTGACCTCGATGGAATCCGTAAATGCATCTTGCACTCCGTTTACCAGGCGCAGGGACAAGGCTGCAGCGCTGGTTTCATCGGAGTTGCCATTGGCGGCGACCGTTCTTCCGGATACGATCTTGCGAAGGAGCAGCTGTTCCGTTCCGTTGAAGACGTGAATCCACATGAGGATTTGCGCGAACTTGAAGCGTATATTTTGGAAAACGCGAACGAACTTGGAATCGGCACAATGGGCTTTGGCGGAGAAACGACTCTTCTTGGGTGTAAAATAGGCGTCATGAATCGTATTCCTGCGAGCTTCTTCGTTTCAGTTGCCTACAATTGCTGGGCATACCGCCGCCTGGGTGTAGCGGTGCATCCAGAAACAGGAGAAATCCAGGAGTGGATGTATCAGGAAGGTGAAAAAATCGACTTCGCACAGCCTGTTGCTGCCCAGGAAATCGCGGCAGCGGTTGAAGCACCGGCAGAGCCTGAGGTAGTCACATTGACAGCTCCAATTACAGAAGAGCAAATCCGCCAGCTTAAGGTTGGGGACGTTGTGAAAATCACCGGCATGATGTATACAGGACGCGACGCAATCCATAAATATCTTTCAGACCATGATTCGCCAGTCGATCTGAACGGCCAGGTTATTTATCACTGTGGACCTGTCATGCTGAAGGATGATGAGGGCAAGTGGCACGTGAAAGCAGCCGGCCCGACAACAAGTATTCGTGAGGAGCCTTACCAGGGTGATATCATGAAGAAATTTGGCATCCGCGCTGTAATCGGAAAAGGCGGCATGGGCGCGAAGACACTCGCAGCACTCCAGGAACACGGCGGCGTGTATTTGAATGCCATCGGCGGAGCAGCTCAATACTACGCTGATTGCATCAAATCTGTCGAAGGTGTTGACCTGATGAACTTCGGCATCCCTGAAGCAATGTGGCACTTGAAGGTAGAAGGTTTTACAGCAGTCGTTACAATGGATTCACACGGCAATAGTCTGCATCGTGATGTTGAAAAATCATCACTTGAAAAGTTGGCCCAGTTTGCAGACAGAGTTTATAAATAAATCGGAAAAGGAGGCTTGCTGAATCGGCAAGCCTCCTTTTACTTTTTCTTCTGTTTTGCAAGCAGGTCACGATCCACATTTCCCGGAGGCCTTTCCATCCAGTCATTTTCAATCTGGAGATTACCGCCGTCCTCAGCGAAATTGGCCGTCTCCATAAAAAATCTTGTGTAGGTCGAACCCAGATCATGCCGCGGACTGACAGCCATCGAGTCGCCAAAATTACGGACCTTTGCAGAAGATAGATTAGAAATATGGAAAAGCATTAATTTATCGGAATATGGTGCTTCGGTTGAATCGGTAATTTTGAACTGGCTTGGGACTGATACTGGCAAATCTTCTTTATTCAAGATTTGCGATAAAATATTGTGCTGTTTAATATTAATCTTTTTCCCGCGTAAAAAATAATTTCGTACTTCCTTATTTTTCGCTACCTGGCTGAAGCCCATGACCAAAATGGTTTTAATCGCGTTTACCTGGATATTTGAGAATAAGTGTGCGATTTCCAGCGCGGAAAGTGGCCTTTTATCTCCAAAAAAGCCATTAAAGTAGCTTTGCTTTTCTACAAAAACTACAGTTTTAGGAGCAGGAATGAATGGTGTACGCAAATGCAATCCCTTTTTAAGCATGACCTCGGTTACCTTGTTAGATAGTTGAAGCGTTGAGATATTGAGGTCAGTAAGGTAATTTCTTAGCTCCATTTTTGAAAATGAAGGAAGTGCTACACTGTAATACAAAGCCCCGTATTTCACCATCATATCAAGGTAATTAATATAGAAGCTATCTGAAAATAACCGCGGCGCAGCTTCATGTACATCATCAGCAGCCGAGAATCCCTGCGGTAAAGCAACCCCCTCCGTTTCGAAAAAACGTTTCAGGTCAGACAGGATTTTTTTACTCAATTCATCCGCTGTTGTCAGGCAGTCTTTTATTTCTTCATCCTCAATGTTCAGCAAAAAATGCTTGAACATGCAAATTGCCATCGAATTAGCCATGTAAATATTCCACAGGTTTCCTATTTCTCCGGAGGTCCAATCGATTTTTTGTTCTTCAGTCATGTTATTCTCCTTAGAATTCATATATGTAAATACTATTTGCTAAAAATAACTATATATACTGATGAGAATTTTTTTCTCTCCCTGACAAACAATAAGAAAAACACCATGGGAGGAACATCATGAAACTGATTTATAAAATTATGTTTGCTGCCAACCTGCTCCTATTAACAGCGTTGCCTGCGGTTGTTCAAGCAGAATATTCAAACTCCCCTTTGCACTGGGGGTTTAAGAAAGGCCGGAACGGCAGGCAAGCTGATGCTGGCAGAATGTTTGAAGTTATCATAGAAGAACAAGGCGCTGTGTATAAAGGCGACAAAAATAAAAAAGACATTTATCTCACATTCGATAACGGCTATGAGAATGGCTATACTGAAAAAATTCTCGACGTATTGAAAAAAGAAAAGGTGCCAGCAGCGTTTTTCGTAACCGGGCACTATCTAGAAAGTGCCCCTGAACTAGTGGAGCGAATGGTTTATGAAGGCCATATCGTTGGCAATCATTCATGGCACCATCCTGATATGACACAAATCAGCGATGAAAAGATCAAAAAAGAATTGGAAATGGTCCGTGCTGAAACGGAAAAAATCACCGGCAAAAAACATATGGCCTACTTACGCCCGCCTCGCGGCATTTTCAGCGAAAGGACCATGGCTGTCGCGAAGGAGGCAGGCTATACCCATGTATTCTGGTCGCTTGCATTTGTTGACTGGAACACTGATCAGCAGAGGGGCTGGGAATATTCGTATGACAAAATCATGAGCCAGATTCATCCAGGCGCCGTCCTCTTGCTTCATACTGTTTCAAAAGATAACGCCGACGCCCTCGGGAAAGTAATCAGTGATCTTAAGGAACAGGGTTATACTTTCAAAAGCCTGGACGATTTGATGATTAGCCAGAGCGTGAAGAACCCAATGTTGTATTGAAATTGAAGATGAGGTCCCGACACTCGTTGCCGGGACTTATTTGATTTCAGGAAGTAGGGGAATTAAAAAAATACTATAATTTCCAGTTCGCTGATAAATTGAAATTTTCGCTGATAAAAATGATTTTCGATTTTATAACTCTATTTCGCTGATAAAAGCTTTTTCCGAGTGAATGGAGAGGGACTAACTACATGAAATGCCGTTTTAAATGCAACTATTTCTAAGCAAACTTCTACTCCAACTTCAATAAAACGCAATTTTTCGTAAATCCGTTGTGGAAATGCTATAATACGGGGAAAATACATAAGGGCGGATTGTTTATGTGGGAAGAAACGGTGTCGATAAATGGACCGTATAACTTTGATTTAGCATTGAGCCGACTGGCGTTAGATCCATTAAACTCAGTTGAAATCGAAAAGCGCTCGGTTAAAGTGCCGTTAATGATTAATGGCACGAAGATTGTGGCAGAGGTGATTGGAACAGGAACGCTTGAAAATCCTGAATTTCTTGTCCGTGCCAATCATGAAAAAGAAAAAACCATTCAGCGGCTGACGGAAATTTTTCAATGGGATACAGAATTAATCCATATTCATGAACATTACCAGACAACAGAGCTGAAGGACCTATTCAATCAACATTACGGCACCCCGCTCGTACTGGAGTTTGATCCTTTTTCCAGCTTGATTAAAAGCATCATTCACCAGCAGCTTAATCTTAAATTCGCCTTTACATTAACAGATCGTTTTGTGAAGACGTTTGGAGAAGAAATGGATGGCGTCTGGTTTTATCCGACACCGGAAAAAGTGGCCAGTCTCACGGTTGAGCAGCTGCGGGAATTGCAGTTCAGTGGACGGAAAGCGGAGTATGTCATTGGAATCGGTGAGCTTGCAGCTTCGGGTAAGCTTGATTTTGAAATATTAAAATTAAAAACTGATGCGGAAATTGCACAGGAATTAATTAAAATTCGCGGTGTCGGCCCCTGGACGATTGAGAACTTTTTAATGTTTGCACTCGGGAGGCCCAATTTATTGCCGATGGGAGATATCGGGATCCAAAATGCTTTGAAAAAGTACTTTAACCTCGAGCAGAAGCCAACAATCGCCGAAATGGAAAAATATAAAGAACCATGGAATCCTTATTTGAGCTATGCTTCGCTCTATTTATGGAGAAGCATTGAGTAATTGGAGTGAAGTTTTATGAAAAAAGGTTTTGAGAAAAAAGATCAGGCAAAAAAAGACTTTGTGAAGAAAGATCAGGCAAACAAAGGCTTTGCGAAAAAAAATAATGCAAAACAAGGTTTTACGAAACAAGATGATACCGTCAAAATTCAGCTGAAGCAGACGTTTCCGCTGACAATCAAGCGGCTCGGAATCAACGGCGAGGGAGTGGGCTATTTCAAGCGGCAGGTTGTATTTGTTCCCGGTGCTCTTCCTGGTGAGGAAGTAGTCGTCGAAGCGACAAAGGTTCATCCGAAATTTTCCGAGGCGAGGATTAAAAAAATCCGCAAGCCATCAGAGCACAGGATCAAGCCACTTTGCCCGGTATATGACCAGTGTGGCGGCTGCCAGCTGCAGCATCTGCATTATGGCCAGCAGCTGAATGAGAAAAGGGATATTGTCATCCAGGCACTGGAGAGGCACACGAAGCTGAAGATTGACCAGCTTGAGATCAGGCCGACGATTGGTATGGAGAATCCGTGGGGCTACCGGAATAAGAGCCAGTTCCAGGTTGGTGAAAAGGACGGAAAGGTGCTCGCAGGCCTGTATGGATTGAACTCCCATAATCTAATCAATATCGAGCAATGTGCCGTCCAGCATCCTGCGACAAGCAAAGCGACTGAAGTGGTAAAAGCGATTCTCCAGGATTTGAAGATTCCGATTTACAATGAGAAAAAGCACCAGGGGTTAGTAAGAACGATTGTTGCGAGGACCGGTGTCCAGACAGGTGAGCTGCAAATCGTGCTGATTACAACGAAAAAAGAGCTGCCGAAAAAGGATATCATCATTCAGGAAATCAAGAAGCGCCTGCCAGAGGTGAATTCGATTGTCCAAAACGTCAATGGTGAAAAAACCTCAGTCATTTTCGGAAAAGAAACAGCAACTCTTGAAGGAAACGACTTCATCCAGGAAACGCTAGGCGACCTGCAATTTGAGCTATCAGCGAGAACCTTTTTCCAGCTCAATCCTGAACAGACGGTGAAATTATATAATGAAGCAAAAGCGGCTGCTAAGCTGACGGGTAAAGAAAAGCTGGTAGATGCTTACTGCGGAGTCGGGACGATCGGTTTGTGGATGGCTGACCAGGCTGGTGAAGTTCGCGGAATGGATGTTATTCCTGAATCGATTGAGGATGCGAAGAAAAATGCGGAGAAGCATGGTGTAAAACATGCAAAGTTTGTTGTCGGCAAGGCCGAGGAGCTGCTGCCGAAATGGCTCAAGGAAGGCTGGCGTCCTGACGTCATCGTAGTAGACCCGCCACGCACAGGCTGCGACCAGGAATTTTTAAAAACCGTGCTGAAAATCAAGCCGAAGACATTCGTCTACGTATCGTGCAATCCATCCACTCTGGCCAAGGATATCCAGACATTGGGTTCTCACTATAAAGTAGAATACATCCAGCCAGTGGATATGTTCCCGCACACTTCGCAAATAGAGAGCGTAACGAGACTGGTTTTAAAATAGAGGAGGAATTCAATTGTTAAGTGACAAGCTGGTTAAAGGTTTAACAGAGCAAATGAATTATGAGTTTTATTCTGCGCATGCGTATCTTGCGATGGCTGCATATTGTTCAGCAGAGAATTTAGATGGCTTTGCAAACTTCTTTCTTGTACAAGCAGAAGAAGAACGATTCCATGCGATGAAGTTCTACAATTTTATCAATGATATGGGTGAGCGCGTGACGGTTGAAGGCTTCCATGCTCTGTCAAATGAGTTTTCATCCGTGCTGGATGTTTTTGAAAAAGGCCTTCAGCATGAGAAAGAAGTAACGCGCCGCATCTATCAATTGGCAGACATTGCCCTCGATGAGCGTGAGCACGCGACAATGACTTTCCTGAAATGGTTCATTGAAGAACAGGTTGAAGAGGAAGCGATGTTTGATGGGCTAATCCAGAAGCTTCGAAGAATTGATCAGGACAGCAACGCCTTCTTCATGTTAGAGAGCGAGCTGGCACAGCGCACTTTTACAGCACCTGAATAATCATTATGAATTCTAAAGCAGGGTTTCCTAATAAGGAATCCTGTTTTTTTTATTGTTTAGGAAATTATAAAATAATTAACTTGTGGATAAGTATATGTATTTATCTTAATCCAGCTCCAGCGCCTAGCCCCTCGGGTCATAAGCCGCCCCACTGTGGTGGCTGGGGAACTGCCTCCTCGCGGTTCGTCTTATGCCTGTCGGGGCTGACCAAGGCGCTTGCGCTTTTTGTTCTGCAATGGATTTCGTTTAGCGGGCTTACCCTTGTGGTATACGACCAATGAGGGGCATGGCTTTAAGTGTGTTTATTGTGGCGTCTACAAGTAATGGCAACCGGATACAATTACATACATATTTTTTGATAGAACATGCTCTCACATCATGATTGGGAGGAATGAACCAGTGAAGAAAGACGATATGAAACACCCTGTGAACGTATCTTCAAAAGATCAGCAGCTTGAGCAATATAGATCCGGACACGACGGGGAAGCGTTGACAACGAATCAGGGTTTGCGTGTATCTGAAGACGAGCATTCCTTGAAGGCGGGAGTCCGTGGACCGACATTGATGGAGGATTTTCATTTTAGGGAAAAAATGACCCATTTTGATCATGAGCGAATTCCTGAACGTATCGTACATGCCAGGGGATATGCTGCTCATGGATATTTTCAGGTTTACGAGCCAATGGCTGAATTCACGAAAGCAAAGTTCCTTCAGGATCCTAGTGTGAAAACTCCGGTATTTGTGCGCTTTTCAACAGTAGCTGGTTCACGCGGATCTGGTGATACAGTACGGGATGTCCGCGGTTTTTCAACTAAATTTTACACAGAAGAAGGCAATTACGACCTTGTAGGAAACAATATTCCTGTCTTTTTCATTCAGGATGCTATCAAGTTTCCAGACTTAATACATGCAGTCAAACCAGAGCCACATAATGAAATCCCGCAGGCCGCGTCAGCACATGATACATTTTGGGATTTTATTGCGAATAACACCGAATCTGCCCACATGATCATGTGGCACACTTCAGACAGAGCAATTCCCCGCAGCTACCGGATGATGGAAGGTTTCGGGGTGCATACATTCAGGTTCGTGAATGAGCAGGGCAAGGGCCGCTTTGTGAAATTCCATTGGAAACCGGTGCTTGGTGTGCATTCATTGGTATGGGATGAAGCGCAAAAAATAGCCGGGAAGGATCCGGATTTCCACCGCCGTGACCTTTTTGAAGCAATTGAAAAGGGGGATTATCCAGAGTATGAGCTAGGTGTCCAGATGATTGAAGAGGAAGATGAGTTCAAATTTGATTTTGATGTTTTGGACCCCACAAAACTTTGGCCGGAAGAATTAGTCCCTGTCAAGATCGTTGGGAAAATGACGCTGGATCAGAATCCAACGAATTACTTCGCTGAAACGGAGCAGGTTGCATTCCATCCGGGACATGTCGTACCGGGCATTGATTTTTCAAATGACCCGCTTCTTCAAGGCCGTTTATTCTCATATACCGATACACAGCTGAGCCGCCTTGGCGGGCCGAATTTCCATGAGCTGCCGATTAACAGGCCAGTTTGTCCGTTTCATAATAACCAGCGTGATGGCATGCACCGGATGACGATCGACCGCGGCCAGGTTGCTTACAATAAGAACTCGCTGCAGGGGAACACTCCAAAGCCTGTGCCTGCAAGTGAAGGTGGATTTGAACATTATCAGGAAAAAGTGGAGGGAAGAAAGGTTCGCGAACGCAGCGACAGCTTCAAGGACCATTATTCACAGGCCATTCTTTTCTGGAACAGCATGTCAGAGGTTGAGAAGCAGCACATCATCGACGCCTTCAGCTTTGAGGTAGGGAAAGTGATGAGTAAGGATGTCCAGCAGCAGGTTGTCGACATGCTTGGCAATATCGACACATTCCTTGCAGAACAGGTTGCAATCAGTGTAGGGGCAAAGAAACCAGCGAACAGCAAACCGATGGAAGTAACACATACATCCCCAGCACTGAGCCAGATGAATACAGTTAAGCTGCCGAATACAAGGAAAGTCGCAATTCTAGCTGACAATGGCTTTAACGGAGCTGAGGTAACGGGCTTGATGGAAATGCTGAAAAAGAGCGGGATTACGGCTGAAATCATCAGCAAAAACCTTGGAATGATCAAGAGCGACGACGGCAATGAGCTCGAAGTGAATCATACGTTGCTGACGAGCAGTTCAGTGCTATACGATGCCCTTTATGTAGCTGGAGGACAGCCAAGCGTTGACAGCCTGATGCAGAAAAAGGAAGCAGTATACTTCGTCGACGAGGCCTACAGCCACTTTAAAGCAGTCGGCGCCGGGAAGGAAGCAGCTGGCATGCTTGCAGCAGCGGGAATCATCCTTGAGAGCGGAGCACCGGGTGTTGTCGTGTTCGAAAGTGGTAAAGAAGTAACAGGCGACAGCCAGAAGTTTATCGACGCCATCATCCAGCACCGCCACTGGAGCCGGAAGATGTAGTCCCAGTCCAGACCAGCCAAAACAAGTGTGCAATAAGAACAAAAAGAGAAACGGATCAAATCTGTTTCTCTTTTTTCAAAATTTAACACTTTAAAGCGCTGGGGGTCAGACCCCCAGTAAAGTAACGCGTTGAAGTGGCGGGGGTCTGACCCCCGGTGCGGTGATGCGGTGAAGGGGAGGGTTATTTATGAGGGCTATTGTTTTTGGTGCGCATAGTGCTGTTGGGGAATTTGTGGTTAGCAAGCTTAGGGAACACGGGCATTCGTCCTGTGCGGTCGTTGGAAATGAAAATCAAATCGAGCTGTTTAAAAAGCGAGGCGCAACTGATGTGGTTGTGTATGAAAAGAGCTCCCTCCAGAGCTTATTCCAGGGTTACGATGCAGCGATTTTTCTTACTGGCATCAGTCCGAAAGCGCAGACTGGCAAAACGGTGATGGTGGACCATGAATCAGTCATTGACACGGTGAAGGAAGCGGATAGACAGGGTGTGAAACGCTTTGTAATGATGAGCCCCGTCAGTGCCAACGAGGCTGTTGGTGATCAAAGCCGTGAAATCGCAGCAAAGGAAATGCCGGATGAGTTTCTAAGGCAGTCGGCCCTGACATATACTGTTGTGCAGCCAGGTGCATTGAATGATAAACCTGGAGAGGGAAAAATCTCTGCTGCAGTCACGCTCGAATCTGATAATCTTGAAATCTCAAAGGAGGACCTAGCCGAGGTGCTGGTTACAGCCCTAGATTCCGAGAGTACCTTCAACAAAACGATTGAGGTTGGTGAAGGAGACACCACTATTGAAAAAGCACTTGCTTCAATATAACAGCGGGAAATCAACAGGCAAGGGTAACAGAGTCAATTGCAAAAAAAGCGAAGCTTACAAAAGGGTAGTCATTGGAAAGGAGGATTCTAATGGGCTTGACTGATTATCTAGTAATAGGATTGTTTGTTTTCATCGCATTGATCATCATAGTACCAATCCTGCTATTTATCTATCTATATATTAAAGACGACAGGCAAAAGCAGCATTCTATTCTGCGGAATTTCCCTGTGATTGGGAAGGTCCGCTATTTTACCGAGCATATTGGACCGGAAATGAGACAGTATCTGTTTAATGCCGACAATGAAGGCAAGCCGTTTTCGCGGAAGGAATACCAGGACGTCGTCAAAGCAGGGAAATATAAGGAGAGATTGATCGGCTTTGGCTCTCTTCGCGATTTTGATGCCGAGGGTTTTTACATTCGTAACACGCTCTTTCCTAAGTTGACGGATGAAATGAAGGTAGACAATGCGGAAAAAATAAAGACGAGAGTGTATAAGATTGATGGTGAATCTCTTTTTACGAGAAAGGAGCATAATGAGGAAAAATTAGTAGATCCATATTTCTTGCATGATGAAGACGCTGTCGTGCTCGGGGAAAAAACATGCACCCATCCCTTCAGGGTAAAAGGGCTGGTCGGCCAGTCGGCAATGAGTTATGGTGCACTTGGCGAAAGAGCCATCCAGGCGCTCTCAAAGGGGCTCGGCCTTGCCGGAGGAACGTGGATGAATACCGGTGAAGGAGGTTTGTCCGACCACCATCTCTCTGGAAATCCGGATATCATCATGCAAATCGGACCGGACCTATTCGGAGTCCGTAAACCGAGCGGTGAATTTTCCTGGGAAGAATTCAAGCGCAAAAGCGAGCTTCCTCAGATAAAAGCATTCGAAATCAAGCTTGCCCAGGGAGCTAAAACACGCGGTGGCCATGTTGAGGGTGAAAAGGTAACCGAAGAAATCGCAAAGATCCGTCTCGTTGAGGTCGGGAAGACAATCAACAGTCCAAACCGTTTCTACGAATTTGGAGATGTCCCATCGATGTTTGATTTTATCGAACAGCTCCGCGACATAGGAGGAAAGCCTGTTGGCATTAAGATCGTTGTGGGTGATTTGGATGCGCTTGAAAATATGATTTCTTATATGAAGGAAAGCGGAAAAGGTCCGGATTTCATTACCGTTGATGGCGGTGAAGGAGGCACAGGGGCGACTTATCAGGAGCTGGCAGATTCGGTGGGACTGCCAATTCAATCAGCCCTTCCTATAGTTGATGAAATGCTAAAGCATTATGGTGTCAGAGATAGAGTGAAACTGATAGCCTCAGGGAAAATGATCACTCCAGATAAAATTGCAATTGCACTTGCGATGGGTGCTGACCTCGTGAATATTGCGCGAGGCTTGATGATCAGCGTCGGCTGCATCATGGCTCAGGTGTGCCACACGAATAAATGTCCGGCTGGAGTTGCGACGACTGATAAAAAGCTTCAGGACGGCCTGATTGTCGAAGAAAAACATTACCGCGTTTGCAACTACATGATCTCGTTAAGGGAAGGGCTGTACAATCTGGCTGCAGCAGCAGGAATAGACAGCCCGACACAGTTTGAACGCAAGCATATTGTCCACAAAGATAAACTAGGGAGAATATCACCAGTTGAAGACATTCTCCATGCAGCAAGAAGAACCCAGCTGCAAAAAGAAGGATAAACAAAATGCCTGTTCCCGATTAGATGGGGCAGGCACTTTGTCTGTTTACTTTGTAACGAGCAGATAGTAGATGGATCACTCTGCAAATTGCAGATACTCAATCACATTGCCGAATGGGTCGCGGAAGCTAATGAATTTTCCCGGCGGGCAGTCTGTTGGCACCCCGACAAGGAAATCGGCATTAGCTGCTTTTAGCTGATGAAGTGTCTGTTCAATATCATCGGTTTTTAATGCAAGCACGACACCAGAAGGATGGTTGTCGTTTTTATATGAAACTTGATCGGACTCTTCCAATACAAGAGGAAGGTCTCCATTAACGAGCGTGACAATCTTCGGTCCGTACTGTTTGTTTACTTCAAAGTTTAAAACCTTCGTATAGAAATCAATTGCTTCCTGCATATTAGGGACATAAATGCTGATGACACATACCTGGCTCATAATTCATCTCCTTAAAATTTGAATGTATTACATATTCTATTAAATGGAAAAAAACTCCTTTTAAAGTGAGCAGAAAATTTTCTTATCAGTCATTTTATGAAATAATAAGATAATATCGCTATTTATAGGGGGTTACTTGCTTGGCGGGTAAAACAGCTTTAATTGCCGGTGCAACCGGACTTGTTGGAAATGAATTGCTTCAATTTCTGTTAAAAGGAAAAGAATATGATAAAGTAGTTGCGCTTGTGAGACGGCCGCTTGCGATAAAAAATCCAAAGCTTGATGAAATAATCGTCGATTTTGATAAACTTGAAGATTACAGAGAAAGTTTTGCTGTGGATGATGTATTCTGCTGCCTCGGTACAACGATTAAAAAAGCAAAAACGAAGGAAGCAATGTGGAAGATTGACGTAGATTATCCTGTAGCAATTGCAAAACTGGCAAATTCACTGGGCACCAGAAAGTTCATGTTGGTGAGCTCAATGAATGCTGATCCCAATTCCCCGATTTTTTATTCGAAAATGAAAGGGAATCTGGAGGAGGCTATTAAACAAATCCCATTTGAAACCACTTCTATCTTCCGTCCATCCTTGCTTTTGGGAAACCGCCAGGAATTCAGGCTGGGAGAAAAAGCAGCTGCAGCTATTTTTACGAAGGTGCCATTCCTTTTTGCAGGACCGCTTAAGAAATATAGAGCAATTGAGGGAAAGACGGTTGCTTCTGCAATGTATAAGGCAGCCCAGGAAAATAAACCTGGAATAACAATCTATCCTTCAGAACAAATCCAAAAAATCGGCGGCTGATTGTCCGGCCAGAATGAAGAGGTTAGAAGGATGTTAAATGTACTTGTATTATTAATCGTCATCGTAATCATTGGTTATGCAGTGCTTAATTATTATCCTGCATTTGGCGGCAAGCACTCCAAAGAAAAAAAGGCAGCCTTCAGTCAGTCGAAGCAATATCAGGGCGGAAAGTTTGTCAACCAGGTGCCAACCTCCTGGGATACAAGCCTCGGCTCAATGGTCTCGATGATGAAGGATTTTATAAAAGGCAATCCCGACAGGAAGCCTAAAACTCACATTCCTATGGTGACTTTCACTCATGAGCCCACTGCGGATGCAAAAATCACCTGGTTTGGGCATTCAGCATTTTTGCTAGAGATTGATGGCAAGTCTATTTTATTTGATCCAATGTTCGGGAAGGCACCAACCCCTTTTCCAATAAGGTCCCAGCGCTATAGCGGAAAGCTGCCTTTTGAAATCGAAGAGCTTCCTATGATTGATGCTGTGTTCCTGACTCATGACCATTATGATCACCTCGATTATGGCTCAATCATGAAGCTGAAGGGGAAGGTAAAAAGGTTCTTTACGCCTCTAGGAGTTGGCAGTCATTTAGAGCGCTGGGGCATCTCTCCGGAAATCATCAGCGAACATGATTGGTGGAGTGAATTTGAGTTTGATGGAATTCTGTTCGCCTGCGCACCGGCTCGCCATTTTTCCGGCCGAGGGCTTACAAATCGAGACTCAACGCTTTGGTGCTCATGGGTCATCATCGGCCAGAATACAAAAATCTTTTTTAGCGGCGATGGCGGCTACGGTCCTCATTTTAAGGAGATAGGCGAAAAATATGGACCTTTCGATATGACATTAATGGAATGCGGCCAATACGATGAGCGCTGGTCAGCCATCCACATGCTTCCTGAAGAAACGGTCCAGGCCCATCTCGATGTAAAAGGAAAAGTGCTGATTCCCGTCCATTGGGGAGCCTTCACCCTGTCGTTGCATGCCTGGCACGACCCGGTTGAGAGAGCAGTCAGGACTGCTGAAGAAGCGGGTGTGGAAATCGCTACACCTCATATAGGAGAAACGGTCATTGTCGGTACAGGTGATTTTCCGTCATCTGCATGGTGGCGCCTGGTTGAGGATTGATTTGTAAAGGCAATAGAAAGAGCCATGTGAGCAATCACATGGCTTTTTTTACTTTATTACCGTGGGCTGTATCAGCACATCCTCTTTATTTGGAAAGTTCTTTTCGATATGCTGCTCGCCCCAGGCACAAAGGGAGTCGAGAATCTCTTTTAATGTCCAGCCATATTCCGTCAGGGAGTATTCAACCTTCGGCGGGACCTGGTTGTATACCTCACGCAGAATGACATTATCCTCCTCAAGCTCACGTAATTGCTGCGTAAGCATTTTTTGCGTGATCCCCGGCATTAATTTTTTCAGTTCACTTGTGCGCTTTTTTCCATGGATCAAATGGCAAAGGATGACGACCTTCCATTTCCCTCCGATTACTTCGAGCGCAGCTTCGACTGGAATATTGTATTTTTTCATGTGCGGTAATCCCTCCTCCATTTAACTTAAAGCAATCTCAGTGATAGAGTACTTGTTACTTTTAAGTGCCTATCGTACTTTAAAGTGCGTACTTCCTAATTATTAAAATAAGATCCATAATAGCATTCTGTTGGGACGATGCCAGGTGTTAATGCCAATTGTACAACTACCATAGAAAAAGTTGTATAGGGCACTTTTAAGTACCTATATAACCTGAAGGTATCTGCGGCACTTAAAAGTGCGTACTTCTCAACTTTCTCGGTATGCATCATAATAGCATTCATGTTGGCAAACGGTGAAAGGCGCCTTCACCGGTCATCTTGGAATTTATTTAAAACTTATCTTTAGGAGGATTGCTTTTTATGAGTTCAAATATACAACAAACAAAAAGTAAGGGCGGAACGCTGTCGCTTTTAGCATTGGCAATCAGTGCGTTTGGCATCGGGACAACCGAATTTGTTCCTGTAGGATTACTTTCAACAATAGCAGATGATTTAAATATCTCAATTACATTAGCTGGATTATTGATTTCCGGCTATGCGATGGGCGTTGCTTTTGGAGCGCCGATACTAACAGCATTAACCAATAAAATGAGCCGTAAAACACTGCTTATGGCGTTAATGGTCATTTTTATCATTGGTAATTCCATTGCCGCAGTATCTACAAGCTTTGGGCTGCTGCTGGCGGCAAGGATCATAACAGCTTTTTCACATGGTGTCTTCTTTTCAATCGGGTCAACCATCGCGGCAGACCTTGTCCCTGAGAATAAAAGAGCAAGTGCGATTGCCTTTATGTTCACTGGATTGACAGTCGCAACGGTAACAGGTGTTCCGCTTGGAACCTTCATTGGCCAGATTTTTGGCTGGAGAGCTACTTTTGGTGGTGTGGCATTGTTAGGTGTCGTTGGAATCATTGCGAGTGCCATTTTAATTCCGAAAAATATTAAAGATGCACCACCTTCAAAATTTAGTGATCAATTAAAAATATTGCGTAATGGTCCATTATTGTTGGCTTTTGCTATTACAGCGCTTGGATATGGAGGAACGTTTGTCGCATTCACATATCTTACACCGATCCTCCAGGAGATCACCGGCTTCTCTCCAAAAGTAGTGAGCATCATCTTATTGGTATACGGACTCGCAGTTGCCATCGGAAATTCAATCGGTGGGAAAGCAGCGGATAAAAATCCGTTAAAAGCATTATTGTGGATGTTTATCGTCCAGGCGATCATCCTTGTTGTTCTTACTTTTACAGCCCCGTTCAAAATTGTTGGAGTCATTACGATTTTCTTGCTGGGGATGTTCGCGTTCATGAATGTACCTGGATTGCAGGTCCTGGTCGTAAAATTGGCTGAACGATATGTTCCTGCAGCCGTCAATGTAGCATCAGCTTTGAATATCGCTGCATTTAATCTCGGCATTGCAATCGGTGCATTTGTCGGCGGAATCGTTGTCGATACGATAGGGTTGATTCATACACCATGGATTGGCGGGTCAATGGTATTGGGAGCTGTTCTTTTGACAATGTGGAGCATGGCGATTGAAAAAAAGAGAAAATAGTTTTGGAGAGATGGCTGTCCTAAGGTAGGGCAGTCATCTTTTTTATGATGTTTGGACCAGCACCAAGGCGGAAACTTGTTTTTGGGGTAACCAATAAACAGCATAAATGCATGATCCGTTAGCTTTTAAACACTAAAAAGTTAAAGTTCATAGAGGGTATCTTCCATTTATATGGAATATAGTAATCATGGAGGTGGTCTTTGAATGCAGAGACTGAGTCGAATAGCTTTACCGCTCATAGCTATTTTCACAATGGCCGCGTGCACGCAGTTTTCAGATGGATGCCCTGATGCGGCAATCAAGTGGATGGATGTACTCAAAATAAATGATATAAAATATCAGCATGATTTTGTGGAGGAACCAGATGGGTTTATCCCAGTGAAGGGGAAGAAAATCGGGGAAGTTTCCTATCAAATGGCAGACAATGCCTGCAGTGGTCATAAAACGAGAAATGGGGATGCTGCTTTTTTACCAAAAGGAACGGAGATATATGAGGTCAAAGGCTATCCTTCTTCATTAATGGTTACTGCTGGAGGCAGGGTTTTTGTCGTAGATGAAAATAAAGAGGCTGAAAAAGGAAGTGACCTTTATCCCGTCCAAGACAAGGTCAAGAATATCATTTTCCGGAGTACAGAGGATGATACGATCATTCATACCTTTTCTGAGGAAGCCAAAAACAGCTTTCTAAAAGAATGGCAGGCAGCAGAGGTATTTGATCAACAGAAGTTCGCCCATGAAAAAACAACAGAAAGCGAAAGGGTTTTTATTGGAGTGGAGCTCGAGAACGGGGTTGTGTTCAGGGTGACGTATTGGTCTGATAAGAATTTCTTTAGTGATGGAACAAAAGGAACCCCAGAACTGCAGAAAGTGATAAAAGATGAATTGGTAAAAGTAAAATAAATGTAAAGATGAAACGATTCCTTGTTAGCCGGAATCGTTTTTTCTATGTCGTTATTGAACTAGTGGAGAGCATATCTGGAACTTGTCTGCCAGCTTGCTAGGTAAATGGTTTCGGTTGGGAAAATTCCACCAAATATAAACCGATTCAATAGAATCATTTTTCGCAAAATTTACATTTTCATCATATTTCGACAACTTTTTTACATTATGATTATCTTGGATTTATATTTGAGGAGGTAGTCAAAGTTGAAGAAATTTAGTTCTGTTTTACCAGCATTTATCTTATTGTTCTCAACTCTTTACCCGTCTTTCATGACAAGTGCCCCGACGGTGAATGCAGCTGAAACCACAAATGTGGTCATCAGTGAAATTGCCTGGATGGGTACAACCAAAAGCTACAGCGATGAGTGGATTGAGCTTTACAATAATTCAGGAACTGATGTGGTTCTTGATGGCTGGCAGCTAAATGCAGCTGACGGAGCACCTGCAATCACGCTTAGCGGAACGATTCCGGCTAATGGCTATTTTTTACTTGAAAAAACGGATGACCAATCCGTCTCGAATATTCCCGCTGACCTTATTTACAGTGGGTCGCTTGGAAACACAGCCGAGGATCTTAAGCTGATCGATCCAACTGGCGCGGTGATTGACGAAGTCGATACCTGGTATGCTGGCGACAACACTGCAAAAGCAACAATGGAACGAATCGACCCGAATGTGGCAGGAATGTCCTCGACAAACTGGGCAACGGCCAATGCAAGCTATGCTGATGGACTTGGTACTCCAAAAGCGTTCAACTCAACCGGAACGGATGGCAGCGGCTCTGTGGAAGATCCTGGCGGCGGTACAACGACACCTCCTCCAACTAATAATGTTTGTAATGATCGCACACAGCATATTAACCATGTATCCGAATCTGAAGGCGCGATGAATGTATATTTTAACAAATGTGCTTTTCCCCAATATGCTTCAGCTGGAAATGAAGCGAACTACAACGTTAATTTCGAAGATATTTTAATCAAGCGACTTAACTCAGCAACAAAGAGCATCGATTTTGCTACATATGAAATCAATCTGCCGCGTGTGGTGGATACATTGATCCAGAAAGCAGCCCAGGGTGTAGACGTTCGTGTCATCGCCGATTCAAAGGATGCTGCGGACCCGCATTATGCAGAGCGTTTTGAGACGATGCGCCTTCATCTTGAAAAGATGGTCCGAGGGCAGGATATGAAAATCGGAACAGCTGATGACATCGTTGTTTTCTCCGATTCACCAATGTTTGCAGTAGAAGATAGCGCAAAAAGAACAAGCCTGGGACTTCCGGCAAGTGCAGATGATATTGCACAAGTTACGGTGACAGTTGGAACGACTGCTGAAACAGGCCGCCTATTCGTAAATGGGGAATCAAAAGCAGCGGGAAGCTATTTTGGTCCTGGAAACCAGATGCATAATAAATTCGCGATTATCGATGACCGCTGGGTTTTCACGGGTACATGGAATTTTACCGTGACCGGATTATATGGTTCTGATGAAAATATGCAGCAGGGCATCCTCGATGGAAATCAAAATCAGATTGTGGAAGTTAACTGGCCACAGCTGGCTGGAATTTATGAAACGGAATTCAATGAGATGTGGGGAGCAACTGCGCTGAACCCTGATCCAGCTGTATCGAACTTCAGCAGCCGAAAAACGGATAACACTACACATGTGATTGATATTAATGGAAGAAAAGTTGAAATCTATTTCTCTGCAGGAGATAACGCAGTTGGCAAAATGGCAGATGTGATTCGAAACGAAGCGCAATTCAATACATACTTCTCCATTTTCGCCTGGAGTGACCAGGCGATTGCCGATGAATTGAAGAACAAGTGGGAAGGATCTTATAACGACCTGGAAGGAACATTGACTGGATTCGATGTAAAAGGTCTGTTTGATTCAGATTTCTATAATCAATGGTGGTCTGCAAGTGTCGATATGTCAGGAAGAACGGCTTCACAAACGAGTGTTAACAATCCTAACACACGCTGGAAGAATCCTGCGCCAGTTTACGCCGATGCAGAAGTGCGCAAGCTGCACAGCAAAACCATGCTGATCGACGTTGATACAAACAGTGACCCAACAACAATCGTAGGATCAACAAACTGGAGCAACAACGGCAACAACGTCAACGACGAAAACATGCTCATCATCCATGATGCATCCATCACCAACCAATTCGTCCAGGAATTCAACGCCCGCTACGTTCAGGCAGGCGGAACATTGCAATAATGAAAAGAAGTGCCTGGTCACATCGAGGCCACTGAAAAAGTCCTTCAACTATAAAAAAGCAGATACCCCTATTTCCTTTTAGGGGTTCTGCTTTTTTTAACTGATAAAAAAGTATAAAATGCACTTCGAGAATTGTCCAG
>NZ_JBALSS010000006.1:587557-596443 GCF_036967045.1 Bacillus sp. JJ1609
GGCTGACCAAGGCGCTTGCGCTTTTCTTATTTATAGGCTCTGTTATATTGGTCTGTTGATTTCCGACCCAGAAGCTTCGCATTCCTCGGCGCCATCCGAGCCTAAAGGGTGAAAATATTCCTTTATTGAGGACCATTTCACGTTGGTCTAATAAGAGCAGCTTTTCCCGCAGGACATTGAATAGCTTCCTCGGATGAACCCATGCACGAAGAAAAAGGATTAGCATTTTCGAGTAATCTCGCATCTTCTAAAACAATCAACAGGACTAAAAATAGTAACAATGGCCTTTAATATAAATGGAAAATATGCCAGGGGCAGTTTTAATATAAGACTTTAAACTGAGGAGGAAATGAGACTTAGAACGAGAATATTTATACTCCTATATAAAATTTAGAGGTGATCTTATGTTTGACCAATCTCCTTTTGAGTGCCGGGTGGAGTGGGGAAGGCGAGGGGCGCGTGAAGCTGCAGAACGTGGTGACATTGTCATTGTTGTAGATGTCCTTAGTTTTTCCTCAACGGTTGTTTCAGCTTTGAATGTCGGTGCAGTTATTTACCCATATCCTCCCGATCTGGATGGTAAAAAATACGCCGAAAGTGTTGGTGCTGAATATATTTTAGGCAGGGCGGAAGCAGCACGGGCTGGGAAGCCTACTTTGTCTCCAGTAACCTTCAACAATGAGCATCAAAATAAGAGTTATGTATTATCGTCGCTTAATGGTGCCTATTGTACCTGGATCGCTTCCAAGGTTCCGGCTCTGCTAATTGGCTCACTGCTCAATGCCTCTGCAGTCGCGTCGACAGCTAACAAAATAAAACAAGTGTCAGGAGCGGCAATCACGGTCGTGCCAAGCGGGGAAATGTGGAATGATGTGAGGGAAAATGAAGACAGGCTGCGTCCTTCCATCGAGGATTACCTGGGAGCAGGAGCAATTCTCTCCAAATTGGAAGGTGAAAAATCACCAGAAGCTCAAGTGTGCATTGCTGCCTTCAATGGTACGAAGGAAAATATATCACAGCTTATCTGGGATTGCGGCAGCGGACGCGAGCTGCGCGAACGTGGATATGAAGACGATGTCCTGCACTGCGGAAGACTGAATGTAACAGAAGCAGTTCCTATTTTAGTAGATGGCCACTTCAAAGAATGGATCTTTAGTAAATAAAAGAACTGCTAAAATTCATAGGAATCCAAGCAGTTTGGGATTATAATAGGTTTTAAAATTAGAACAGGAGTGGACAGCTTGGATCAAAGTTATATTGAAGCTCGAATATTAGATTGGTTCGACCACTTTCATACATATCCAGAGGTAAGCTGGAAGGAATATAAAACAACAGAGAAACTGGCAGAAATCCTTGATGAGTTAGGAGTATCATATAAAAGGTTCAACGACGTGACAGGATTGGTGGCTGAGGTTGGAACAGGCAATGAAGTCATTGCCGTCAGGGCGGATATTGATGCTTTGTGGCAGGAAGTAGATGGTAAATGGAAGGCGAACCATTCCTGCGGACATGACGCCAATATGTCGATGGTGCTCGGAGCATTGCTATATGTAATACAAAAAAAGCCATCCAGACGAATCCGGTTTATTTTCCAGCCTGCAGAAGAAAAGGGGAATGGAGCTCTTTCCATGATCGAGCGCGGTGCCATTCAGGACGTCACGCATTTGTTCGGCGTCCATCTTCGTCCTGTAGAAGAGCTTCCATTAGGCAAGGTTGCTCCTTCCATCCATCATGGCGCAGGCACCTTCCTTGAAGGCAAAATTATCGGGGTCGATGCCCATGGGGCGAGACCGCATCAAGGGAAGAATGCAATCGACGTGATCGTTGCCATGCAGCAAATGTTGAAATCTATCTATGTTTCACCGTTTGAGCCTCATTCTGCTAAACTTACAAAAATCATCGCAGGCGGAGACAATTTGAATATCATACCGGGCAATGCTGAGTTTGCGATTGATCTAAGAGCACAGAAAAATCATGTGTTGCATCAGCTTCAAGAATCAATCGAAGAAAAACTGCTAGGATTGCAAAAGCTATACGGAGTCGATATCACCTGGAACTGGCTCGATTTAGCTCCTGGTGCAGAAGTATCATCTGAAGCAGAAGCGATTGCCACTGAGGGAATTATTGAATCCATCGGTCAGGAGTCTCTTGCAGCCCCTGTCGTTACATCAGGCAGCGATGATTTTCATTATTATACTGTGAAGCAGCCGGAACTGAAGGCAACAATGATTGGTGTAGGTGCAGATCTTGCTCCAGGCCTCCACCATCCAAAAATGAGCTTTGACCATTCTGCCCTAAACATTGGAGCAAGGGTGCTGGCGGAAACTATTTTAAGAGCGTAGATTGTGGGAAAAGGCAGATGCCGTTGATAATTCGGAGGAACGTCAGAAACCATATTTAGAGCGGAAATCCGAGGATCATGCAAAATCTGTTTTAAGATTATAAATCGAGGAGAACGTGATTTAGTACGTATTCCCAAGAGCAGAAAACCGAATGTACAGAACGGCATATCAAAATGAAACTAGTGCCTGGCTTGTACAGTTTGGATCACCACATAAAAAAAGTGTCTGGCAAATCCGCCAGGCACTATTTTACGTTAATTTTTTTATATTAAAATTATCTTCAAGCAGCACCCAGTTCTGCGGGAATGGATAGCCGAGCACCCAGTAGCTGACTCCTCGAAGGTTGTATTGCTTAATGGTATCGAATTTTGCCTGGGCGCTTCGGGCGTCTTCGAACCAGACTTCATGTCCGCGTCCTTGCTCATCGGTATAGCGGAAGAATGGTGATGCAGCAACAGTATCATATTGAATCGCTGCGCCGTATTTGATTGCTCGGCTGACAGCTTCCTGAGGGCTGTACGTTTCTGCTTCCTGGCCCTGAACGTGAGGGATGACCCAGTCACGTGCGTACAGCTGGAAGCCCATCAGGATTTTGCTTCTTGGGATGACGGTTACCGCGTAGTCAAGGACACGGCGAATTTCGTTCAATGGGGAAACCGCGCGCGGCGGTCCGAAGCGGTAGCCCCATTCATAGGTCATCAGGACGACGAAGTCCGCAATCCTGCCATGAGCCGGATAATCATGGCCTTCATATAACAGTCCCTTCTGATCAGCGCTGATTTTTGGTGCCAGAGATGTTGATACGAAATACCCTTCCTTATGCAGGGCATCTACGGCTGCCTGAAGGAATGAATTGTAAAGCTCACGGTCCGCTGGCAATACATTTTCAAAATCAATATTCAAGCCGCGATAGCCTTTTTCACGCATGACGGTAAGAATATTGGCCAGCAGCTTCCCTCGGTGCTCTTCGCTTGCCAGTACTTCATGTGCAATGTTATGCCCGGTTTCGGTGGCGGTAAAATTGGTGATCGACATCATCGGCAATGCTCCTTTTGCAAGTCCTGTCTGGATGGCATCGGTGTCATCCTTCATATACAGGACGAGCGAACCGTCCGGCTGAATTACATAAGCAAAAGGTGCGATGTAGGTCATCAGGTCGGCCACTTCGCCGACATACTCCACCGCTTTTTCATCGGAATGGTAGGTGAATGCGTTTGATTCAATAGTTGGCTTTGGCCTTGGGATGACAAGAATCGTTCCAGGGTATAGCGCGTTTGGATTTTGGATTTGATTAGCCTTGATAATGGATTGAACACTAACACGATAGCGCTGGGCAATCTGCCAAAGCGCCTCGCCAGATTGAACAGTATGCCGGATTGCGGGTATTCGCAGCACGGTACCGGGATAAATGAGTGCTGGATTGGTGATCCCATTCGCTCTTATTATTGCGTCAGCCGTCGTGCCGTAGCGCTGTGCGATCGACCAAAGCGCTTCTCCCGATCTGACCGTATGGTATACATCATATGATGGAATGATCAATGCCTGGCCAACGACCAGTTGATTTGGATTTTCCAACCCGTTTATATCGGTAATTTGCGTGATGGTCACTTGATAACGGCTAGCAATCTGCCATAATGACTCTCCTCTTTGGACAACATGAATGAACATAATGAACCTCCCTTGGGAAAAAGTCCTACAATAAGGTATGAGGAAAACATTCATTATATGTTGGTAGGAAACCGTTTATCCGGGTTCTTTTCTAAAGAGACTTTTCCAAATGACTACCTCTTGGTTACCTAAAAAAAACAAAAACTAGAAAAAGAGAACACCAATGAAGCCTCTTGGTTACCTAAAAAAACAAAAACTAGAAAGAGAGGGCACCAATGAGCTTCTTGGTTACCTAAAAAAAAACTGAAAAAAGAAGACGCAATGGTATGCAGAATAAAGGAGGACGATAATCCCCTTGAGATTTGCTACATATAGAATGCGCTTTAATTTAAAAAAATTTCACAAGGAAACACACTTCCTAATGCAGTAAAATAAAGAGAAGCAAGTGGCGTAAAATAACTTATAAGGAGTGGGCAGGATGGGCGCATGGGGAACAGGATTGTGGGAAGATGATCTGGCATGTGATATCCAGGATGAATGGAACGATCTTCTTGATGAAGGGATGAGTCCGCGCAAAGCTGCGAAAATCATCTTGAAATCGTGGCTGGAGGAGCTCGAGGATTATGATGATGACATAGAGCGTCAGCCTGATGAATCGATTCTTTATATTTCACTTGCAGCCCTCCAAATGAGGCATAGGGCATTGACGATTGGCATTAAAAAGAAGGCGATCGAGCTGATCGATAAAGGTGCCGATCTTGAATTGTGGAAAGATAGCGAAATTCAGGATTACGAGGAACGAAAGAAGTTTCTCATTGAATTCAAGGAGAAACTTGAACAGACAAGGGCAAGGTTTTTTTGACACTATAAACATTGATGTTTTCCAAAGGGAATATGAAAAAGCTGCTGAACAAAGCGGACAAGAAAATAGCGGGGCAAATCACACAGGAAGTTATACTTGACGTGTTGGAGGAATGCCTCTGTTGAAAGGATTTATTGAGAATGTTATTGCTAAAAAGTATCATCCTGGGTTTTTCAGTATCAGCTCCTGTTGGGCCGATCGGGTTGCTGTGTATTCAAAGAGTTCTCTCAAGAGGAAGATTGGCAGGAATCCTGACAGGATTTGGAGCTGTGACGGCGAATATCATTTATGCGAGTATCGCCGCATTCGGTTTTTCGGTAGTGTCCGCATTTTTGATCGAGCAGCAGGTTCTATTGAAGCTGATCGGTTCAGCGTTTTTATTTTTCCTGGGGGTAAAAACATTTCTGAAAAAGCCAGCCAGTTCAGCAGCAAATCTGCAGGGGGAAAGCCATTTGGGCATGTACCTGTCCACCTTCTTATTGATGATTACAAATCCAGTCACTATCCTTAATTTTACCGCGATGTTTGCGGGACTGGGATTTGTTCAGGGCTCAGATACAGGTTTGACAGCTGTAACGCTGATTGGCGGAGTATTTTTTGGTGCAGCCTTATGGTGGGTAATGCTCAGCTTCATCGTCAGCTTTTTTAAAAATAAGATCACTCCGCATTTAGGTCTGGTCAATAAGATGGCTGGTTTGCTGATTATCGCACTGGGAATTTTAGCGTTTGTAAAATAGTACTTATTGGAGATAGCCATAAAAACTCACAATATAGGGGGAACAGGTATGGATCTTTGGGTAGGTTCTGCTGGAGTCTGTATCAATCATCATGGGGAAGTGCTGATGGTTCGGCAAGGTAAAGAAGATGAAGAAAAGCTTTGGGCTATTCCGGCAGGAGGGGTAGAGCTGAATGAAACTTCTGAAGAATGCTGTATCAGGGAAGTGTTTGAGGAAACGGGATATGAAGTTGAGATCGTCAGGCCTTTATACATAAAAACAGGTAAGTCTTTTGGGATTGATATTAAGGTCCAATATTTTGAAGTGATGATAACAGGTGGAGAACCGCGGATTCAGGATCCAGACGGATTGATTCATGAAATAGCGTGGAAAAAATTAAGTGATATGAATGTAACGGACTTCGGTTTTCCAGAAGATCTAGCATTCCTCCTAAATTTTATCAGGGAAAAAAGCCTTCAGGAGATAGAGGGATGGAGTGATTAAAACATATACCTCATAGATCCTAAAAAAGCTGCCAAGCTGGCAGCTTTTTTAATACCTCTTTTAATCAAATGGGGTAGTTATTTACTATCACTTTCCTCCATATGATTAACTTCTTCAAAGTCAGGACCGCCATATAGCAGGTTAATTTCCACGGTAAGCTTTTTTAAAAATTCATCAGATATTAAGGGTTCATTTTCTTTAAACATATTATTCCTCCTATTTATCTGGATTAATACTAGAATACACACATGATACGATAATATTCACTTTACTTTTTATAAATAAAATAAATATATTTACTTTTTTATAACACAGGAGTATGATAATCATCGGTTTCAATTTTCTAAATCGCCGAAACCATAAGGTGCGGGGGAACCACTATTGGATTGGTACAAGATCCAGGGGTGAATCCTTTTTAGGTAGGGCTACTCAATGGCCCGAATCCGTCAGCTAACCTCGCAGGCGTTATATGAGAAGGAAGGTGGAGCTTGTAAGGCACAGGAATTATTATGTCTGCAGGTCTATTAATAATGGCTTGGGCATTTTTTTATGCCTTTTTAACGAAAAAATGAAGTTTATTTATTAAAGCAACTGGGAAACATACCTTCATTAATACTAGGCGGTGACGATTGATGATTTCATCCATAAAAAGGTTTTTAATTGGCCGACCCTTGAAATCAACTGAATTAGGGGAACAGAAACTGAATAAAACAAAAGCATTGGCGATACTTTCCTCGGACGCCTTATCCTCAGTTGCATATGGGCCTGAACAGATTTTGATTGTGCTTTTTACAATCAGTGCAGCGGCATTTTGGTATTCGATTCCAATAGCAATCGGAGTTTTAATATTATTGACAGCACTTATTCTTTCATATAGGCAGATTATTTTTGCTTACCCACACGGGGGAGGAGCATATGTGGTTTCCAAGGAAAACCTTGGTGTTAATCCAGGACTGATTGCAGGCGGTTCATTATTAGTTGATTACATATTGACAGTAGCTGTAAGTGTCTCTGCAGGTACAGATGCCTTAACCTCTGCTTTTCCTGAATTGCATGATTACAATGTCCTTATTGCTATAATATTTGTTCTGTTTATTACTACTCTTAATCTTAGAGGTGTTACAGAATCGGCCAGCATTTTGGCCTATCCGGTTTATTTATTCGTCTTAGCATTATTCATTTTAATAGGTGTCGGCTTATACAAAATCGTTACTGGAGATATTTCGGGAAATCTTCATGAACCTATTGGGACTCCAGTCGCCGGATTAACATTATTCTTGTTGTTAAAAGCATTTGCTTCTGGCAGTTCGGCATTAACAGGGGTAGAAGCCATTTCAAATGCGATCCCTAATTTCAAAGATCCTGCTCCAAAAAATGCCGCTAAAACTCTAACGGCTATGGGTGCGTTGCTTGCCTTGCTATTTTCGGGAATCGTATACCTGGCTTATTATTACGGTATTGCACCAAATGAAAAGGTAACTGTTGTATCGCAAATTGCTGAAGAAACATTTGGACGCAATTTCATGTATTTCTTCATACAGGGAACAACTGCTTTAATTTTAATCCTTGCTGCAAATACCGGGTATACAGCTTTCCCATTACTGGCAGTGAATCTTGCAAAAGATAAATTTATTCCAAGGATGTTTACAGTCAGAGGGGATCGATTAGGATATTCGAATGGTATTATCATTCTTGCATTGGCGTCGATACTTTTAATTGTATTCTTTAAAGGGCAAACAGAACATTTAATTCCATTATATGCTGTCGGTGTATTCATTCCATTCACTTTGTCACAAACGGGAATGATGGTTAAATGGATTCGCGAAAAACCCGAGGGCTGGGTTACTAAATTAATCATTAATTCTACAGGTGCTGTCATTAGCTTTATTGTCACGCTTATGTTTTTCCTGACAAAATTTGCACAGGTATGGTCGGTATTAATCTTTTTGCCACTCATCATCCTCATGTTCCATCGAATTAAAAAACATTATAACGCGGTTGGAGATCAACTAAGGATTACTACTTGTGAACCTGCTCTTGCTGTTGAAGGGAATGTCATTATTGTTCCTGTGGCAGGAATAACTCATGTAGTAGAAAATTCTTTAAACTATGCAAAATCTCTATCTGCAGATCAGATTATTGCTGTTTATGTTGCTTTTGAAAGAGATGAGGAAAAGAAGTTTGAAGAAAAATGGAATGAATGGCAGCCGGATATCAGGCTGGTTACCCTCCACTCTCATTACAGAAGTATTATTAATCCACTGACTAAATTTGTTGATACTGTGCAACGGAAAGCTAGTGAAGCGAACTATGTGGTTACAGTAATTATACCACAATTTATCCCAAAGAAGGGCTGGCATAATATCCTTCATAACCAATCTAGTTTGCTCATCCGTTCATTCTTGCTTTATAGAAGAAACGTCATTGTCACAACTGTTCCTTATCATTTGAAAAAATAGTGATAGGTCAAGGAGACAATAAAAAAGCTTGGACAGAATAAATTGTCCAAGCTCAGTTTGTCGACAAAAGGGTTAGGAATGATTTCATTCCTAACCCTTTTTAGCTTTTACGAACTTCATTTGGTTTTTCCCTTTGAATTGACCGTGTTCTGCCAAGGTTTTAGACCATTACTAGACCTTGCCATGTCCAGTTAGCCATCTTTGTTAAGTTCAAGGCATCGAAATTGAGCATCGCTTGCATGGGCTATTTTTTAAGCCCACTGAGTTGTCCACCTCATACTATGCTTTTCTTTTGCATCTGCGAACACGCGTTTTTAAAATTTGCCTTTGTACCGTTCCGCATTAAGTTAGGAAGTCCTGGTGATTGGAGTGGAAGGCGCGCAGACTCCTGTGGG
>NZ_JBALSS010000006.1:596500-602560 GCF_036967045.1 Bacillus sp. JJ1609
GGAAATCAACAGACCCGTTTTACATTCCAACTAAAATAAAAAAACCGTAGACAAGCACGATTTTCATCGGATTTGTCTACAGCCTGAGCTTGGACAGAATAAAATGTCCAAGCTTTTTATGTTATCGTAAAGCAGGGTTAAACCAATTTTTCCAGATTCACGCGCTTGTGGATGGCGAGCATGATTGGGATGCCGACTGCCATGACAGTTAACTCTCCGGCAGCTGTTGTCAGCCAAGTGAACCAGAAAGGCAATTGGAATGCCAGATTCAATTCAATGGCGATCAGGAACATCGTAAAGGTGAAAACCAAAGTGTTCACGATCATCCGTGCGACAATGCTCTTGATATATTTTGCTGTGAAAATGGTGATTAGCAAAGAAATCACAGACTGGCCAACTCCGAAGACAAGGTCATAAGCGACCATCGGAGAAAAGAGCAGGTTTGTTAAAAATACACCTAATACGATTCCGTAAAAAAATTTCTTATTGAAAACAATCAGGTGGTTAAACATTTCCGATACACGGAATTGGACGTTCGTGAAGCCAAATGGCTGAATAATAGCAGAAACGGCAATATATAATGCTGCGAGAATTCCGTTTCGGACAATCGTTCTCGTATTCATTCTTCATCTCTCCTAGTTTTTTAACGTGGGATGGTTACGAACCACGTTTGTTTTGAAAGCCAATTTTAAATTATATAGGATAAAAGACCTTATCACAATACAATTTTTTAGGTGCAGAAATATAGGAATAAGGAGTTTTTACGAATGGAAATTAGATCCTATGCAACGGCAGATGCTCCGGCAATCTTGGAATTATTCAGAGGAACCATTCTAACGGTTAACCTCGGAGATTATACAAAAGAGCAATGTGAAGTCTGGGCTAATAGTTTTTCGAGTATAGATATTTTAGACAGCAGGCTAAAAAACAGTTTTGCGGTGGTAGCTGAACTGGATGGCGTAGTGGCAGGTTTTGGCAGCCTTAACCACCAGAGGGAAATTGATCTCCTATACACTCATAAAAACTATCAAGGGAGAGGGATTGGTTCAGCGATATTAAAAAGACTAGAATCAGTAGCTTGCTTAAAGGGATATGAAGAGCTGACTACAGAAGCCAGCATTACAGCGAAGGGCTTTTTCAACTCAAAAGAATACATGACGGAGCTGAAGAATAATAAGAAAGTAAATGGAATTGAGTTTGTTAATTTTATTATGAAGAAGATATTGTGAATGTTCTTCAGCTGCAAGGTGCTTGAGCAAAGAAGCAACGCTTGGACACACGTTACTTCTTTGTTAAAAAATTTCTGGTAAAACTCCTGTCTCAGTCTGCCGCTTAGTTGAGCATAAATTCGAGCAAACCTCCGAAGCAGACGCAAAATCAGGATTGACCCCATTTCTTTTATAGGATATTATTATACCGATAGGGGTAATGGTATAAAAGTATTTTCTGGTGCGACGAATGGTCTACAAAAATAATAATCCGAGAATAAATTTAGCAATGGCTTTTAAATTAAAAGGAGGAATAACAATGAGTAAAAAAGTAGCAATTATTGCAAGTAATGGTGGTTTATTTGATGCATATAAAGTATTTAATATCGCAACAGCGGCAGCTGCAACTGATCAGGAAGTAGCAGTGTTTTTTACATTTGAAGGGTTGAATTTAATCCATAAGGAAGCATACAAGCAGCTTCCTATGCCTGAAGGTAAAGAACACTTTGCCGAAGGTTTTGCAAAGGCTAATGTTCCAGCTATTCCAGAATTGGTTGAAATGGCGGTAGAAATGGGCGTTAAATTTATTGGCTGCCAAATGACAATGGATGTAATGGGACTTGAAAAAGAAGCTTTTGTTGAAGGAATTGAAGTAGGCGGAGCTGTTACATTCTTAGAATTTGCAACAAGTGCAGATGTAACTTTGACTTTCTAAGTTATGAATGAGTTTTCAACCAAAGAATAAATGAAAGCAATAAATGCAAAAGGCTTAGCATGTCTGATGCCGATTGTACAAATAGAACCAGAGTATCCACAACCCTGTAAAAGTAGACCTCAAAAAAGCAATTTAAGGTGCGGCCTTTTCCCAATAGAATATTTGGGAAAGGCCGCTTTATTTTTCTTGGAAACTTTTTTATCCGTTATATGAACCCTGGCATTTATGCGGTTTTACTGATTGCTGGCTAATGTAGCTTTCTCGGATACATCCACCATCCAGGACACAATTGTGGTACTGTCACGAACGTTGTCTTCCTGAATTCCCTTTAATAAAGTTTCTACACTTTCTTCATTAGAAGATTTTGAGAAAACCCGGAAAATGTTCTGTGGCGTGGAGAATCTTTCGCCAGGGCATTCTATTAAACCGTCGGTTGTCAGCAAAAGATGATTAATGCCTTGCCGCAGTTCCTTTCTGCCGGAGCTGTAGCAGGGGACGGGCATTTCAAAAGTGTTTACTTGTCCAATCCACTCATAAAATTGCCTTTGATTTAATTGATGCTGACCGATTGCGGATAACTCTGGGTGATGCAAATATAAAATACAGTCGCCGACAGAGAACCACCAGCAGTACCTGCCTTTCCTTGCTGCGATTAAACAGGCGGTTTCCCCTTTAACTCTACTGCATTCAGCCATAAATTCTTTGCTTTGAAAAAGGTTTAGCACTAATTTTTCCAGGCTTATGAATGCTTGATCTGGCTGAATGGATAAACATTCTTTTATCTCTTTTTTTCGACGTTCAAAGGTTTTGACAATCAATTCCGCGCTTTCAGCGGAGTTATGGGCATCTAAAAGAACGACAAACTCCCAATCTTTTTTTTGATCAATCAATAACAAGCAGGCATCCTCATTCTTGTATTGACCTGCAGAGGAATTTCCTCCGTAGCGTCCAACAATAACTTGGCCAAATTGTTCAACGCTTTTGGTATCGACAAAAGTATTCTGGCTTCCGACCCAGCTAAACTCATACTCTTTATTCATATTGATTTAAGACCGCCTTTCGGCTCATGATATGCCCTGCACCCTGAACAGTATAGCCGACAAACACATTTATAATCGAACGAGATGTTATCTCACCAGCATGCTTGCTGCAATCAAAACAATCCTCCACCACTATCACACCTTTTCAAAATATTTCTAAAATTATAATATAATGTCAGCCTAAAAGATATCATTATCTAAAAAAGCTCCCTTAAACTAGGGAGCTTTAAACACGTGATTTCAGCCAATCGTTTTCTTTCTTCAAAGGATGTTACATATATAGTTTTCAAGGAAACTAACGAAATGCAAGACCTTTTCTCTTATGAAAATTCAATTGGATATCCTTGATGTTGAGGTTTCAAGGCTGTAGATCTATCTAAGTATAGATGAAGAAGTTTCTTAATAAAATAAACAAGGAGCTAAAATGACCATTTTAGCTCCTTGCTTATTTTTATTTTATAAAACTATTAATTTTCGTTTTCATCATCCATTTCATCTTGCTGTTCGCCATCACTTGGGCCATTATCTTGGTCAACACCATCACCACATGCTGTTAGACCGCCTAGAATCACACTTAGTGCCAACCCGCTTGCTAATAGTTTCTTTTTCAATATCATGAATAACAGCTCCTCATTATTAGATTGTTGCTTAAAGAGTAACTACCCGTTTATTTGAGAAGACAAACTTCCTTGAATTGTCGACCCCTTGCTGCACCATATTATTAGGCAATTTGTCCGAACTTTGATTCGTGAAATAACAAAGATTTTTTAAGAGCGAAAACGGAAAGCAGAAATATGGAATTTAGAATTTTATTATTACTCATTAATCATTCAATAAACTTTAAAACAACCAACCAATCATGCTTTAACTTACTAAAAGTAAGCAATCTGCATTATAATATTATGGTAGAGCTAATAAGCTCTCTATCTCATGATGATTAAAAAATGGATTGGACAGGGACCAACACAGGAGGGGTAAATCATGTTCCAAAGAGATATTAAAGATCATTGGACAGTACAATATGAAGAAAAGGATTTTCCGCATGTCCAAATGGGACTTATTTTAAATCCGCAGAGATGGAGGGAGTTGGATCCTTTTATCCTGATGGCAGAGGACTGGTTCAAGCGCGGGACTTTTTCCGATCATCCGCACCGTGGTTTCCAAACGATAACTTATGTGATAGATGGCAGGCTTGAGCATATCGATAATCATGGCGGGCACAGCATTCTTGAGGCTGGGGATATTCAGTATATGAATGCCGGGTCTGGAGCGAGACATGCTGAAGAGGCAGTTGATCACGACATTGCTCATACTCTGCAGCTATGGCTGAACCTGCCTAAAGAGTTAAAGAGCACAAAAACCTCCTATCAAAATGTGTATTCCGAGACAGCACCAATCGTCCAATTCAAAGGTGGCTCAGCTAAGGTGTACGCAGGCCAAACAGCAGGGGTAAAAGGACCGCTTGAACCATTGGTGCCATTCGCACTCTCAGAAATTAGCCTATCAGAGAAGTCTGCCTATTCGTACGAACTTCCAGAGGGACATAATGCATTTCTATATGTTCTTTCTGGCGACCTTATGGCAGGAACCGGTGAAACCAACCTGAAAAAATCATCGGCGGCAACTTTAACCTTCAATGATGGCGGCGCTGGTCCAAGTGAACTATTGCTTAAAGCAAACAAACGCTCAAAAGTCTTAGTTTATTCGGGCAAACCCATTAAGGAAGAAGTAGTTGCCTACGGCCCATTCGTCATGAATTCAATGGAAGAAATCCGCCAGGCCTACCGGGATTATCATGAAGGGAAGTTCGGCGAGGAAGCTAAGTAGGGATTTTGAGAATTCATTAAAAATTTCTATATCTTTTTTTCTGTCGAAAAAGTAAGATAAAAGTAGAATTAAAATCCGATAATGGCAAACTCAGGGAAATCTGGGGACGCAAAACTACAGGGGCTAATGTCAATCAGACGATGCCAGCCAGTTGCCGAAGATTCACATAGCAGATGCGTGTGTGCTGTTCTTCGGGCAGCACTTTTTTATTTTCCATCGATTTTAATTCAAACTTTTAAAATGGGGGAAAAAAGATGAAGAGACTTTTAACAACAGCAGTTTTGACAGGGGTGCTTGCCTTTGGCACGATCGTATCGGCCGATGAGGTAGTTGAAACAACTGCCCCGGGTACAACACCTGACGAGTTTTTATTTACCTTTGACCAATTGTTTGAGGAATTAAAGCTTTTAGTAACCTTTGATGATGAGAAAGAAGCTCAGCTGCTGCTTGATTTTGCCAGCGAGAGACTTGCAGAAGCAGCCGCGATGTCAGAAGAAGAGAAGGATGAGTTTGTTCAAGAAGCATTAGAGGATTATTTAGCGGCACTTGATGAAGCTCAGGAAAAGGTTACTGAAGTAATTGTTGAAGAAGAAACAGATTCTGAAGGTGCAGATGAACTCACCAAAGAATTAGAGGATGTTGCTGAAGTAGAAGATGAAATTGCCGAGAATGTTGAAGATGTACTAAAGGAAGAACTGGAAGAATCTGTGGAAGAGGCAAAGATTGTTGCGAAGGTAGTGCAGGGGCTTGATCAGGCAATGGTCACTCAGCTTCGTGAAGATGCTCTTGGATACGGACAAATTGCGCAGATTTTCTGGCTCGCAGAAGCATCAGGCAAAACAGTTGAGGAAATCGCTGCTATTTATACAGAAGAAAAGGTGGGCTTTGGACAAGCAGCCAAACAGCTTGGCGTTCATCCTTCGCAGATGAAAGGACTCGCATCTGGAAAGAAACAGGTCTCTGACGAGGAAGATGCCGAAGATGAATTGACGGAAGAAGAAACAGAGTCCGGTGAAGTTGGAGCTGAGGATGGAGATGCCGGGGTTGAAGAAGGCACTGAAACTGAATCAGAACAGCCAGGAGATACTGGGACAGAGGATGGAGCTGCCGAAACAGCTTCCGTTGAACAAACGACTGTACAAGCAGTAGGAGTAAAAACAGTAAAGAGCACTGAGAAAAAGACTGCTGCCCAGCCGGCAACAGTTAAAGCAGATGAAAAGAAAGCTGCAGCAGCTAAGAAGGCAGAAGAGCAAAAAGCGGCAGCTGCCAA
>NZ_JBALSS010000006.1:602617-621893 GCF_036967045.1 Bacillus sp. JJ1609
AAGCAGCTAAAAAAGCTGAAGAAGAGAAGAAACAGGAAGAAGCGAAAAAGGCTGAAGAAAAGAAACGTGAAGAGGCTAAGAAGAACGAGGAAAAGCAGCAAGAGGAAGCTAAGAAAGCTAAAGATAAGAAAAACGATAATTCTAAAGAAGAAGATGATGATGGGCAAGGAGAAGAAAACGGTGATGAAGGTGCCGGCAAAGGCAAGGACAAGAAGAACGGAAAGTAAAGTGGCCTGAGCTTCTACTGATCACGGATAAAAGTGTGGATAACGGGATTTTTACACCTCTGTTTGAGCCTCTTGATTTGACGAATTTAACGATGTCATGTATCATGTAGTTATAAATTTAAATAGTTCTCCTAAAGGGGAGTAGCTTTTACAACAAGGTCGTCATTACGGAGATTTCTCCCGGCTTTGTTGGCAACATTCATTCGTTGTTAGCAAGACCTTTGCCAATTTTGGTGAAGGTCTTTATTTGTTTTAAAACCTTCACCGAAGACGGTGAAGGTTTTTTTATTACGGATAAGGCATTTTCACAATAAGTAACATAAATTTAGTATTGGAGTGTGACTGATATGAAGAAAAAACAACTTCGATTCAATGAATTGGTTAAAAAGAACAGGGAAGAGCTTTTAATGGACCAGCAAATGCTGGAGAAGATTGAAAAGCGATTGGATGAGAAATACGCTAATCCGAAGAAATAGATTATTAAATAATATGGAGGATCACAGATGTTATTAAGAAAGTATATGTCATTGCTTGGCGTCGGGTCGGCACAAATTGACCTTATATTGGAGAAGGATGTTTTAAAGCCTGGAGAATCAGTGAATGGCCAATTTTTAATTAAAGGCGGAACGATTGACCAGCATCTTAAGCAAATTGACTGCGCCCTCGTCATGGTAAATGAAAAGACTGGTGCAGAAGAAGTCATTGATACAACAGCCATTCAGGTTGAAACAAAGATAGGGTCAGAAGAAGCAGATAAAGTCCCTTTTTCATTCAAGCTGCCCATCGATGTCCCCGTTACAACGAAGGCAATCTCATATCACTTCAAGACAAAACTAACCTTCGAACAAGGCGTAGAAAGCTGGGACGAAGACATGATCAAAGTAGTGGACAAATGATTTACCACATTAAAGCGCCGGGGGTCTGACCCCCGATAAGGTAATGCGTTAAAGCGCCGGGGGTCTGACCCCCGACGAGGTAATGCGTTAAAGCGCTGGGGGTCTGACCCCCGATGAGGTAATGCGGTGAAGTGTGGGGGTCTGATCCTGTGAGAGGAGGTAATGTGTTGAGTTTTTATGGAGATTTAGCGAGTAGTGTTGTTTACATGATGAAGGGTTCGAGGGTGGTGCTGGCGGAGAAGGATGAGAGGCTGCAGCTGATTGGTGAGGGTCGTAGTGCGTTTGCATTCAGGATCCGGGGGACGGACCTTGTTTTGAAGGTGTTCTTTCCACCTTTTGAGAGGATTGCTGTTGAAGAAGCGGCGATTTATAAAGAGCTCAAGGGCAATCCATTCTTTCCTGCAATGCATGAATCAGGCAAGAATTATCTCGTCATGGATTATGTTCAGGGAACGACACTCTTTAATTGTTTGGTAAAGGGGATTCCAATAGCCAGTGAACATATCAAGGAAGTAGACAACGCCTTGCAGCTGGCAAGAGAAAAAGGTCTGAACCCCTCTGATATCCACTTAAGGAATATCATAGTTACTCCAGAAGGCGATGTCCGGCTGATTGATGTGGCACGATTTCGCCAGACAAAAAAATGCTCTCAATGGGATGACCTGAAAATAGCTTTTTACAAGTTTTACAGGCATAAGCGCTTTCCGAAAAAAGTACCGCAGTATGCAATGAATCTAGTTGCTTTCTTTTATAAAAAAGGGCTGCTTCCATCAATTAATTAATTTTCATTTACATTTGGTGGAAGCCGCCCATCTCCTTTTCCCTTGCCAGATGCATCTAAATCCCCTTATCCTCGCCTAAAAACAGCAAAGCTATAATTCGGATTTGGACAAACTCTACAGGATAAAAGTCAAAGACTCATCCTAAAACAATACATAAAATTATATTAGTTTCATTTTTTCTGGGAAATACACTTAGCTTTCTTCAAAATGTAATCCAAAAATTAATTAGCATCGTTATATATTGAAGGGATCATAGCCGATTCCTTTTTTCCCTACAAAACTTAATCCGTTATAATAGTAGTAATTTGACGAAAAGGAGACCATTTATGAGGAATAGTCCCGACGGCGTTCTTTATGTAAGCATCCAGGCTAAAAATAAAGAAGCGCTTGAAACATTATATGACCGGTACGAAAAAATCCTCTTTTCATTCCTCTATAAAATGACCCAAGATTATGATTTAGCAGAAGAAGCGTTGCAGGAGGTCTTTTTAAAGATTTGGAAAGGGACCGGTGAATACGATGAAAGTAAAGGCAAGTTTACTTCATGGCTGTTCACTATGGCCAGAAATTCCGCAATAGATATTATCCGTAAGAAAAAAGTGAAACCATCCGTTCCTATAGATGATATAAATCATATGGTAAGTGATGATCAATCGGTTGAGGAAAAAGCCGAGTGGCATGAAGAAAAAGTGAGGGTCCAAGAAGCGGTTTCTAAACTTTCGGACGATCAAAGAGGCATGATTCAATTGATGTACTTTAAAGGTTATACCCAGCAAAAAATATCCGAAGATTATAATATCCCCCTTGGTACAGTAAAGAGCCGGATTCGTCTGGCATTGAAGAATTTAAAAAAATCACTTGTTTTTGAGCATGAAAGGAGGGGCTGAAAATGGAGAAAATAAATTGTGGTAATCTAATCGATTACTTTAATCGTAGCTTAACAGAAGCAGAAAAAGAGCGGTTTGAAGCACATTTAGAGCATTGCCCAGAATGCCAGGAAGAATTAAAAGAGTTAATTGAGATTACCGGAGAGCTTCCATACCTTTCAGAACCAATAACTCCTCCATCCGGTATGAAAAAGAGGATTTTAGATAATGTTTTTGAGACTACAGAGTCGGAAAATATTCAACTCACAAAAACAGAGCAGCCAAACCTGACTGTGAATAAGCCTTCAGCTGTGCAAAAGAAATCTTGGCGGACTCCATTACTAGCAGCAACATTGCTCCTTTCGCTGCTAGGGAACGGATACGCATTAATGAAATTGAATGAAGAGAATCCTGAAAAAGAGTTAGCGGAGGCAGTCAACTCATTTCAATTGGAGCCAAGTGAAACTTTTTCAGGCTCCGGAGAGGCTTCTATTCTCACCTATGATAATGAGATGAGTGTCATTGTTCAAGCTGATAAGCTAAAAGCGATAGAAGGAAACGAAGTGTATCAGGTTTGGCTGATTGAAGATGGCAAACCTGTTCCCGCAGGATCTTTTGTGCCTGACACCACCGGGAGTGGAGCTGCTTTTTATAAAATAAAGGCAGACAAAAATAAAAAGTGGGATACGATAGCGATAACCTTGGAACCCCAGCCTGGAAATGAACTTCCGGAGGGACAAATCGTTTTGAGCTCAAAATTATAAGAAGGGATCCGACTGCTTTTAAAGCAGCCGGATTTTTTTTCTGAAAAAAGTGATCCAAATGAAAACTGTCTCCGTTAGGTAAGTGAAAAAACATTTAAAAGGAGATGTTCAATTATGAATTGGAAAAAATCTGTATTAGCTATCCCATTAAGTTTTTCTTTATTAATCCCATCGGTGGCAACCGTCAGTGCCCATGACGGAGAAAATCACGCACAAAATCATCCGACAGTGACTTCGCCTACTTCGGATTTAAGAGCAACACTGGATGCATTATTGTCCGAGCATGCTTATTTAGCGGTAATAACAATGCAAAAAGGGATTGATGGTGCAGAGGACTTTGAAGCAGCTGCTGGCGCTCTCAACCAAAACACTGAAGACTTATCTAATGCGGTTGCGTCAGTATATGGAGAGGAAGGCGGAAAGCAATTTAAAGAAATCTGGAGCAGCCATATTGGCTATTTTGTAAATTATGTGACAGCAACTGCGAAAAACGACCAGGCTGGAAAAGATCAGGCATTGGCAGATTTAGAAGAATATAAGGTGAAGCAAGCAGCATTTTTGGACACAGCAACAGAAAGCCGCCTGAAGGCCGCTGAGCTAGAAGAAGGATTACAGATTCATATCGAGCAATTGCTATGGGCATTTGATAATTACAAAGCGGGTGACTTTGAAAAGACATATGAAAATCTCCGCCACTCCATGCACCATATGTTTGGTACTGGCAAGGGCTTATCATGGGCCATTACGGATCAATTTGCGGACAAATTTGAAAAAACGAGTGTAGATACTCCAGCAGCAGATCTTCGCGCGGATTTAAACTATCTTCTATCCGAGCATGCAGCTTTCGCCATTTTAGCGATGCAAAAAGGAATTAGCGGTGCGAAAGATTTTGAAGCATCGGCTGCAGCGTTAAACCAAAATACAGAGGATTTATCAAAAGCAGTCGCATCAGTCTATGGGGAAGAAGCTGGAGGTCAATTTAAAGAAATTTGGGGCAGCCATATCGGATATTTCGTGGATTATGTAAAAGCCACGGGAGCAAAAGACGAAGCAGCAAAGAAACAAGCCATTGCTGAGTTGGAAGAATATAAGGTAGAACAGGCAAAATTCCTTGATGCCGCAACCGAAGGCCGTTTAAAAGCAGCAGACCTGGAAGCTGGACTGCAGATGCATATCGATGAATTATTGAAGGCATTCAACAGCTACACAGAAAAGGATTATGCGACCACTTATGAAAATGTCCGTGAAGCATATGCCCATATGTTCGATGTAGGTGCTGGATTATCAGGTGCAATCGTTGATCAACACCCTGAAAAGTTTCAGGAAAAAATGCCAACTGATATGCCGAAAACAGGAATGGGAGGTGCGAGTGAGCAGGCTGGCGGCCTATCAGGCACATTGCAATGGCTGCTGATTGCCATGGTTTCTCTCATCATTCTGTCAGCGGTAACTGTTCGTGCTACTAAAAGGAATCCTCAGGAATAAATGAAAGATGAGGGGCCCCCGCCCCTCTCTTCCATGGTTTTAGAAAGAGGTGATAATGTTGAAATCGTTGTGGTCGATTATCATAATGATTGCCTTTTTGGCAGGCTGCAATGCTGCTAATGGCGAAACAATTAAGAAAGCTTCTGCCACGAATGAGCTTAATAAGAGCCAGCAGGAAAAAGAAAAAGAAAGTGTTCCGTCTCAAATGGTTTCTGGGACTCAACCTGCTAACAGCATTTCATCAAATGGCAAGGTGATAAGTGAGAGCATCGAGAGCATCGATCCCTACCGACTTCAAATTCCTTCGATTGATGTAGATACAATAATCGAAAACGTAGGCTTACTGGATAATGGTCAAATGGGAGTACCGGAGTCCTTTGAAACGGTCGGCTGGTATGAGAGAGGACCAAAACCCGGAGAACGCGGAAATGCTGTCCTTGCGGGACATGTTGATAGTAAAAAAGGACCCGCTGTTTTCTTTTACCTGAAAAAATTAAAAGAAGGCGATGAGATTATCATTTCCGATCAAAAAGGCAAGAGCCTTACCTATAAAGTCAAGGGTGTCAAAAGTTATCCGACCGAGCTTTCCCCAGTAAATGAAATATTTGACTACTCCTATCAAAGCAATTTAAACCTAATTACCTGTACAGGAATCTACGATCGCAAAACAGGGAATCATTCAGAAAGACTCGTGGTATATACATCATTAGAATAAAGGTCTCTAAAAGGGGGAAACAATTATTGGTAATAAGAAACCAACATATGCATGGAATAAAGCTGATTATCTTATTTAGATAAGCAGCTTTATTAATTATAACGATGCAACGCGTTAAAGCGCTGGGGGTCAGACCCCCAATGAGGTAATGCGTTAAAGTGTGTTAGATCTTCATATTAATTACCAGATGTTGGCTGGGATGCGGTACCATTCTTTTTTCTATCTAAAAGCTATAATGTAGGGAGAATAATTTCTGAAAGCGGGTGATGAGCTTGAAGCTGAATATCAATGATATTCTCTCCAAAAGCATCTTGACTCCGGGGAGGGGGCTGCTGAATGAGTATTCTTATTCGCTCAACCCTTATGCTGGCTGTGCCTTTGGCTGCAGTTATTGTTATGTGAGACAGCTTCCAGTTTCACTTTTCCGGGAAGAGGAATGGGGAACATGGGTTGATATTAAAGCAAATGCAGCTGAATTGTTGCGAAAAGAACTCATCAAGGCAAAGAAAAAAGGTCCTGTAACCATTTTTATGTCTTCTGCAACTGACCCGTATCAGCCAATCGAAGCAAAAACTATGCTTACAAGAAGCCTGCTTGAGGTCATGCTCGAGGTTCAGCCAGACTTCCTGTTCGTCCAGACAAGGTCACCGCTGGTCAGGCGGGATCTCGACCTATTTAAACAATTCGGCGACAAAATCAGAATTTCGATGACCATAGAAACGGACAAAGAAGAAATCAGGAAAGCTTTTGCTCCATCTGCCCCACCCATTCCTGCACGGATGAACGCGTTGAAGGAAATAACCGAAGCAGGTGTGTTAACGCAGGCAACAATTTCTCCATTGTTACCTTGTTCCCGCGAATTTCCGAAAAAGCTTAAACATTTAGCCAGCAGGGTTACACTTGATGATTTCTGGATGGGGGATGGAAGCGGAGGCAAGCGTACTGAGAAATTGGGAATCTACAAAATTTATGAGCAGCTGGGAATGGAAAAATGGTATAATCCTGCTGCGCATAAAGTGGTTTTGAAAATGCTGAAGGATGAATTAGATGGCGAGGTACCGGTTCTGGTATCACAGAAAGGCTTTTTGCCGGGAAAAGATTAATCAGGACTGCAGGCGATCATCGAGTTACTATATGCTTCCACCTAATGTTACCTAGTTGATCATTATGTTTATCAAGCTGCTAATCATGGAATAAATGGTTAGCAGCTTTATTATTAACTGAATAATATTCTTGATGCTACCTATCCTAAGTAATCCTAAACTTAACAGTGTTTTTAATTTCTGAATATTTTAATCTTTACAAATAAATAATATGCTAGTAAAATGAAAAAAGTCACATAAGCAAAAATCGACAAATTTCTACATCAGGAGGAGTTTATGGACTTATTACGTAAAAAACATATTGGAAATGAAATGTCGAATGATTCACTCAAAAGAGTTTTGGGTGCGGTAGATTTAACCATGTTAGGCGTCGGGGCAATAATTGGGACGGGTGTGTTCGTATTGACAGGAGTAGCAGCTGCCAAATACGCTGGTCCTGCCTTGATCCTATCTTTTATAATTGCAGGATTGGCCTGTGTGTTTGCTGCATTATGTTATTCTGAATTCGCTTCGATGATTCCACAGTCAGGGAGTGCATACACATATAGCTATGTGGCTTTCGGTGAGATATTTGCATGGATATTAGGCTGGGATTTAGTCCTCGAGTATGGGCTGGCCTCATCTGCTGTAGCAAGCGGATGGTCGGGTTATTTTCAAAGTCTGTTATCCGGCTTTGGAATACATCTTCCAACTGCCTTGACGAGTGCGTTTGATCCAGCAAAGGGCACGGTCATCGACGTGCCCGCCATTATGATCGTTCTCTTGGTTACTTTCTTGCTTTCAAGAGGAGTAAAGGAATCTGCCAGGTTTAATGCAATTATGGTAGTCATTAAGGTAGCTGTAGTACTGCTTTTCATTGCGATTGGAGTTTGGTACGTTGAGCCTGCTAACTGGAAACCTTTCATGCCTTTTGGAGTTTCCGGTGTCGTAAGTGGAGCTGCTGTTGTAGTGTTTGCTTACTTTGGTTTCGATGCTGTCTCCACAGCAGCCGAGGAAGTGAAAAATCCTCAAAGGAATCTTCCAATAGGAATCATCTCTGCTTTGGTTATTTGTACGATCCTATATATCGCTGTATCGTTAATCCTGACAGGAATGGTTCCTTTTAATATGTTAAACGTTAAGGACCCTGTGGCTTTCGCCTTGCAATTTATTGGCCAGGACTGGGCAGCTGGTTTTATCTCCCTTGGAGCGATTGTAGGTATAACGACAGTTCTTATCGTTATGATGTTTGGCCAATCCCGCCTGTTTTTTGCAGTAAGCAGGGATGGTCTTCTTCCAAAAGGATTATCAAGTGTCCATCCAAAAACCCAGGTTCCACTGGCAAGTACATGGGTTACAGGGATTTTAGTCGCTCTTCTTGCAGGATTTGTTCCTTTGGATAAGTTAGCAGAGCTGACTAGTATCGGGACATTGTTTGCCTTTGCGACTGTTTCCCTGGGAGTTGCTGTTCTCAGAAAAACACGGCCAGATTTAAAACGTGGCTTTAGGACTCCTTGGGTTCCTGTTATTCCTGCCCTGGCAGTTATCTTTTGTGTCTATCTCATGTTCCAGCTCTCTTCCTTTACCTGGAAAGGCTTTTTCATCTGGCTGGTGGCAGGTTTGATTATTTACTTTACGTATGGATATAGAAACAGCAAGTTGAATTTACAAAAAAATAAAATGTAAATTTTATCTATAAAAATCCCTTAACTTTGACATCATGTGTTCAAGGTTAGGGGATATTTTAATTTTTACCATACAAGGATAAAAACTTGTCCTGCTTTCTCAACCTGAGTTATGATGGATTATAATAGTGTATTTATGAATGAGACCTTTGAATCATAGATCGTAAAATATCGTCTTGGAACATTTGGAGGAAAATCAATGAACAATGAACTGAAATTATTAGGGGAAGCAATTGTTAAAAGGAAACATGAAATAGCAAAAGCTGTTCATGAGGATCGATTATCCATTGCGGAGATTACTGAAGCTCAAAAACATGAGTTTAAAAAAATCGAAGCACAAATTTTAGAAGTGCGTGCTAATTTCATTGCTTTATTTGGTGAAGCTTTATTGGACCATGAAGATAAAGAGAGAGGCCTTGCGAAGATTGCCCAGTGGGGAAAAGAAACTGGGGAATATATTTATAAATTAGGAACCTCTTTAGATGAAGCGCTAAAGGATACAAGCTTTTACCGCGAACATATTTGGAATGCAATCAAGGAAGAAGCAAAGGACATGTCAGCTTCGACTATTTTTGAAGTCCTTAATGTAATTGATCCGCTTATGGACCATGCAATCTACAGCTTCAGCTTAACATTCGTGGAATCTCATCAGAGGAGCCTTGAGAACGCTAAAACAGCACTTCTTGAACTGTCTGTTCCAGTTGTTCCATTATTGCCGGGTGTAGGCGTGCTGCCGCTTGTTGGCAACGTTGATACTGAAAGAGCGCAGCTATTGATGGAAGAAACATTAGAACAAGCTGTTAAACTGAAACTGACACACCTGATTTTCGATGTATCAGGTGTAATGATTGTTGATACGATGGTAGCGGATCAGCTATTCAAAGTAATCAGCGCATTATCTCTAGTAGGCGTAAAGACTATCATGACTGGTATCCGTCCAGAGGTTGCCCATACAATGGTTACCCTTGGGTTAAACCTTGAAGGAATCACGGTAAAATCGAACCTACATCAGGCATTCAAAGAAATCCAGACATTGAAAAACGTTTAATATATAAAAGAAAAAGCTGCTGCGGCAGCTTTTTTTGTGCATAAAGGAGGAAAAACGTTTTTAAAAGAGAAAATGATATCTATCCTATAAAAAAAGCGATGATTTCAATGAAAGAACAATTACCTTGCAAAATCCATATAATCGGGTCTGTCGGAAGCGGTAAAACAACATTGGCCAGGACGCTTTCTGCTAAAATGGAGCTGCCGCATCACGAACTTGATAATGTGGTTTGGAAAAGATTCGATACAGGAGATGTCAGAAGAAGTGAAAAGGAAAGAGATGATTATTTGCGCAGGATCATCGAGTCTGATGCCTGGATCATTGAAGGGGTGCACTTTGAGTGGGTGGAGCAAAGCTTTAAGAATGCAGACATGATCATTCTCTTGAACCCTCCTTATTTTACTAGGACATTCAGAATCATCAAAAGATTTATTTTACAAAAGCTAGGAATTGAAAAATCCAATTACAAACCAACTTTTGCGATGTTCAGGAAAATGTTTGTCTGGAATCGCTATTTTGAAAATAAAAGCAAACCAGAAATCTTGAAGATCCTTAGCGAGTATGAAGAAAAGGTATGGATTTTAAACGACACCCGCAATCTTGAAAAAAATTATAGACTGGAGTACTGATTATGAACGCACTATCGATTCGCGCTGCAGAGGAAAAAGATATTTCACAATTATACGAGCTAATGCTAGGTTACATCGTCGATTTTTATCAAAAACCAAAGCCAAATGAAACAGACTTGAAGAAGCTGATTCAGCATTTGATGGACCATCCTGACGCAGGATTACAATTTGTGGCTGAAAAAGAGGGCAAATTAGTAGGTTTTGCTACATTGTATTTCACTTTTAGTACGCTGCAGGTAAAGCGGGCAGCGATTCTCAACGACCTGTTTGTAACAACTGAAGCTAGAGGTCATAAAGCTGGGGAGCGCTTGTTTGAAGCCTGTTTAGCCTATATCAGGGAGAATGATTTTGCTTATATGACTTGGGAAACAGCAAAAGACAATCTAATCGCCCAGGGACTATACAACAAAATGGGTGGTAAGATTTCAGAATGGCTGGTATATGAAATCGAATAAACAAGACTGCTAAAAAATCCATAAAAAAGGACCACTATATGAACAGCCGTACAACAAAATGTATACAGTCATCCATTATGGGTCCTTTTTATTGTTACGATTCAACTAATCGAGAAACGGAGTATTTCATTAAAAGAGTCTTAAACTAAATGAACTCTACTACATCTTCAATTGGCAGACGGGTTGTTTGATGTCCTGGTACAGCAGCCTTTCCTAACGCAATCAGTACGATTGGCATATAACGCTCATCCACGTTGAATTTCTCAATGAACTGCTGCTTGTTGAAGCCGCCCATTGGAACTGTGTCATAGCCTCTGTCTTTGGCAATCAGCATTAGCTGCATTGATACAAGTCCAGCATCAAATGAAGCAATATTTGCTCTCGCTTCGACCGGTGCTGCAGGGTAAAGCTTGTTTGTGCCCTCAATCATCCTGCTCATGTTCGCTTCGTCCATAAAACCAGCCTCAAAGGCGCTGCGATAAACTTTTTCCCCATTTCTGTACATTTCTTTATCACCCAGAACTGCTATTACCGCAGAGGAGGTTTCCACCTGCTCCTGATTGTTAGCAATCGTCCTCAATTCCTTTTTCGTTTCCTGGTCCTGGATGACGATAAATTTCCAAGGTTGAAGATTACTTGATGAAGGCGCAAGAGTTGCCTCTTTTAAAATATCGATAATTTCCTCTTTAGGAATGTTAAATTCAGGGTCATATTTCCTGACAGAACGACGCTCGCAGATGACAGTGGATAAGTTTTTCACAGATGTATTCATAGTATGTTCCTCCAAAAAATGTAGTATACTTACTTAAAGTAAGTGAATAATTAGTAAGTTACTATTAGTAAGCGTTGTTGTCAAATTAGATGCCCAAACATATGCGAGTATTTACATTTGGCAGGGGGATCATTGCCTTGCACCGAATTAAGTAACATATCTTGAAACTGGAGTGGAATGGTATGAAGACTGAAAAACAAAAAATGCTGGACGGGGAATTATATAATGCCGGGGATTCGGAGTTGGTGCAGGATAGGGAGAATGCCCGCAGGCTGACAAGGCTTTATAATCAAACAATAGAAACAGAATATGAAGAACGCACCCAAATACTCAAAGAGCTTTTAGGCTCTACAGGTGCGCAATTTTACATCGAACCAACCTTCCGATGCGATTACGGCTACAATATACAGATCGGAGAAAACTTTTACGCGAATTTTGATTGTGTGATTCTTGATGTATGTGAAGTGAAAATAGGGAAAAATTGCTTCATGGCGCCTGGTGTTCATATTTACACAGCTGCCCACCCAGTCCATCCATATGAAAGAATTGCCGGCCCTGAATTCGGGAAGCCGGTGACGATTGGCGACAATTGCTGGATTGGAGGCAGAGCTGTCATCAATCCAGGAGTGAAAATTGGTCATAATGTCGTTGTTGCATCCGGAGCAATAGTCACAAAAGATGTACCTGATAATGTGATTGTTGGCGGGAATCCAGTACGAATCATTAAAAAAATTGAACTGTAAAAGAAACGTGCCTGAACTCTCCAGCGAGAAATCAGGCACCTGTTTATTCCTTCGTTACTTCCTCCAAGAGGGCGTACCACTTCTTCGTCTGTTCAGGATTATTACTATTGATAAAAACCTTCTTTTCCTCCAATTCAATATATAAATAAGGAGAAGAGCCTTTGTGGATAAAAAGCAGGCTGCTTCCATAACCTTTAACCTTGAATTGGCCTTTTGCCATAGTCGCTAGCCCAAAACCGTCTTGCTTATATATAACCTCTGGCATTTCATCTAAAAGCTCCACAGATTGAATCTCATCGTATTTCCACACATCTCCGTACATACCCGTAATCTCAAATGAATCTTGATTGGTCTTAATATCAAAGTCCTGGTAGCCAAAATAGGAAATTACGCTTAAAAAACCGATTGTAACAATAGCGAGAACAGAACTAATGATATAACTGCGCTTTCTTTTGGACTTGACCTCATACTTCGACAAGTAAATGAGTCCCCCAAGTAAAAATATAATCATAAAACCGAATTGGATTTCCGCTGAATATTTAAACGAAGTAAAGCTCAAGGGCAGCAAAATTGCCATTCCGCCAGCTATAGCAAGCATCAGCTTTCCGACTCGCTGAGGAAATCCGTTCTCGATCAGCTGTTTCTGATCATCCTCCGATCTTCCGTTAAAATTAGAAATCAACCAGTACGCTTCCATTTTCCCAATAACCCAGCCAAAAAACAGGAACATGAAGATCAGGAAAAGTTGCACTCCAATTAAGACTCCCATTGAATCTCCTCCCAGAATAAACCATCTTGCTAATTAATACGGATAGACACTTTAATAAGTTTCACTGAGTTTTAACTAGCTAGCGTTCATTAAAATTTCCGGAAACAATCAGCTCACGTTCCGTTCAGTATCGCCAATAGCGCGCAGATTGCGGGATTTAATGAAAAAGATTGTCGTCATCACGATCGACAGTACACCAAACATTACGCTCATATTCTGAAGGCCGACGGCGTCTAAAAGGAAACCGGTCATGAGCAGGACAATCTGGAAAACCACACGGTCCATCATGTTGCGGAAGGAAAAGAATCGTCCATGATAGTCTTTTGGAACCTTCGTCTGGAATATGGTTGCTCCCGTCGGGAAAAAGCAGCCAACTGAAAATCCGAACAATGCAAAGGCGATGATTGTCAATACAGGAAGGTTTGCAAAAAATAATAGCAACTGAGAGAGTCCTATGAGTAAAGAGCTTGTAAATAATATCTTGTATGGAGAGATATTATTGCTGATTCGTTTAATTAAAAATGCTCCGCTCATGAAGGCAATTCCTTCGGCTGTATAAATCCATCCCTTGATTGCGGAGCTTTCCTGAAGCTCGCTGATATTGATGACAATCAAATTGAATCCGCCTAAAAATAGGAGAGGGATCAACGTGAGGATCAAGGTCATCATCACGATTGGAAGTTTTGAAATCACTGGGAATACGTCCTTGAAGCCTTGCCTCTTTACACCCGCCTTGGCTGGCTGGACTTTTGTTTTTTCGTCAAAATGTAAGAACCAAGTCAAGATGAACAGGACGAGATAAGCAGCCAGCGATAAGATGTATACCATGTTTAAAGGAATTGATACCAATAAAATTCCGGCTGCAGCTGTTCCGATTACACGAGAAAGTGTAGCAACATTCATATGGACACCATTCAACAGAAGCAAATCCTTCTCATTCACCACAAGTGGAATTGCCGCCTGCAATGCAGGGAAATAAAAAGCTGCGGATATTTGCAGGAGGATGAGAAAAATGAGCATCCACCATACGGAACCAGTATGAATCGCCACGAGCATGAACAGTACGCTCACCGCCCTGACAAATCCGGAAATCAACATGACTTTCTTTTTGCTATACTGATCGGTCAATCTGCCGGCAATAGGCCCAACAGCAATCCCTGCAAGCAGCCCAGCTGCCAATAGCAGCGATTTTAAAAAGTCAGAAGGAATCTTTTCCTGCATAAATTCAAGATTACCAATGATACCGAGCCAAAGCCCGAGACCAGCAATAAACTCCCCTGTCAATAAAATCCAAACATTTTTGTTTCTCCACATTCCCACTTTTCCCCTTAGTTTTCGAATATTTTTGTTCTTCTAACATACTACAATTATCGGATAATTGTAAAATTTCGTTTAGCTAAATACATGGTTTGATAGAATGGATCATTCGAAGTTCATTCTGTTGCATTTAAGCAGTTTCGCATTGATGGCTGCTTTTTGAATTGATATTGATTCCTGTTCATTGAAGAAGAATTTTACGAAAGAGTTTTTATTTATAACGGGATTTATAAGCAAAAAAGATACGCGCCTATGAAATTTATCCCAGTTTAAAAAAGATATTCCATTCTTTTGGCCGAGTTTTCATTTTACCGTGAAGGGAATTCTAATGGAGTATGTTTAAATCCATGTAAAAGGAGGTATGGGAGTTTTCTAATTTTTCACAGCGAAGATTATATAAAAAAATGAAATGGGAGTGGAGTTTTTTTGAGTAAATACATAAAAGCAGTATCAGTAGCTGCGATCCTGGTTTTAACGCTTGGATTTGCACAGCCTAAAGCTGAAGCATCTCAGTTTTTAGGAATGGGCTCCTCAGGATCAGAGGTTTCATACGTTCAATCGATTTTAAAGAAACTAGGATATTTCAATATGGAAACAACAGGATACTATGGAACGATTACTGCTCATGCCGTTGAGCAATTTCAAAGTGATTTTGGTTTAGAAACGACAGGTGAGATCGGGCCGAAAACATCCAGATTGTTTAATGAAGTCGAGATGATGGCACATGCGGTGTACGGTGAATCAAGAGGAGAGAGCTATCAAGGACAGGTCGCGGTTGCGGCAGTGATTTTAAATCGAGTAGAGTCAGACGATTTTCCTGATACGATAAATGATGTCATTTTCCAGCCAAACGCTTTTACAGCTGTAAATGATGGCCAATTTACCCTGCAGCCTGATTCTGAAGCCTACCATGCTGTAAAAGACGCTCTTTTAGGCTGGGATCCATCGTATGGATCTGTTTATTATTATAATCCGCAGCTTGCAACTGATCAGTGGATTTATAGCAGGACTGTCACGATCCAAATTGGCAATCATCATTTTGCCTATTAGATTGGTGATTTAAAGTTCACTATGTTGATTGGATAAGAAATCAACAAAATAAAGTTACTAAAAGCACCGATTCCTCGGCAAGGAAACGGTGCTTTTACATTTTTCTCGGGAGAAAAGGATAAACTATTCGCATTGTACGAGGAAACAAGACTTGCGAAAGGGGAAGAATGATGAAAATTAAGAAAAAGGATTTCAAATTAAGCTAAGAGTCTGACGGAAAAATGAATAACAAAAAAAGCGAAGGAAAGAAGAAGGACGAAAGCGCGAATTTTTTTAATACCACGCCGAATAGTGAATAACAATGGAAAAGGAGCAGGGAAATGGCTGAAGAGCAGATCGTGCGTGCAACAGAGGATGACTTGCCTGTCATAGGAGAAATGTTTGGAGAATGCAAGGAATATCTGGAAGCAAGGGGGATTTTGCAATGGGATGAGAAATACCCGAATCATGAGTATTTTGAAAACGCAATGGAGGGCGAGGAATTGTTCGTTTTGAAAAAGGGCAGTGAAACCTTTGGCGCGATGGTCCTGGATGAATGGCAGACACCAGAGTGGGAAAATGCCAGCTGGACCGAGACGGGAGGAAGACCACTGATCCTCCATTCCTTTTGTGTAGATCCTTCTGCACAGGGAGGCGGCTATGGCAGTAAAATGCTCCAATTTGCTGAGGATTTTGCAATGGAAAATGGGTATGCAGTGCTGCGACTCGATACATACTCTGGCAACGAAGGGGCAGTCCGATTTTACGAGAAAAGGAATTTCCGTAAGACTGGTGAAGTCAGATTATCTGGAAAACCAGAGGGGCATGAAAAATATATCTGCTTTGAAAAAGTGTTTTAATTAAAGGATTATCAAAAAACAACTGACCTCGGCAAGGCTTGCGAGGCCAGTTGTTTTTTACAATCTTACTATGACCTCTGTTCCATCCTGCAATTTTGCATCGACAAGCACGATTCCCTTGTAGTGGCTTAGTTCATCAATGACTTCATTCAGAAGCTTCTTGTTTAATAATGCGCTAAAGGGTAAAATTGGAATGTTTTTCTGCTCTAGGTCCTGGTTAGCCCATTTATGAAATTGCTGGTGCACTCTATTTGAACCAAGAATAAAACTGCCGGCCTTGAGAATTGAGTAGGGTACGCGGATGCTAAAATTGATGTTTTTAGAAGTTTTAATTTTTATTTTGATCATGCTGCTATTCGATAACAACTTTAACGGTGTCGCCGTTTGCTGATTTGATATCAACGATATTGCCATCAAGTTCATTTTCAATCGCATCAATCAAAAGATTAATATCTATGTCTTTCACATATTTTTCTGATTGAGGAATGCTTGCAGCTATACTATGCCCGGTTTTAAGGATCGCTTTAACGAGTTTAATTGGTATATTGACGTTAACATTGTCATTTTCTTTGGATACTACGCGTACTTTTAATGTCTTATCCAAATATTTATTTGGTTTTTGCGGGGTTAAGGCTGCTTCCTTTTCTTTTAGGACAGTGATTAATTCTGCGCCTTTGTCAGAATCGATCTTACCTTCCTGAACCATCGTTAAAACCTTTGAAATCTCTTCTTTCATTACAATTCCTCCTTATTCACCTTTTAAAAGTTTGATTGCTTCTTCAGGAGTGATTTCACCTTTGTCCAGCATTGCAACAATTTTCTTTTCATCGATTTCTGTTTTCTTTTGTGGGTCATATCCGAGCGAACTGATGATGTCGTTCAGCTTTCCCCGCACGGTTGGATAGGAGATTCCCAATTCCTTTTCAACTTCCTTAATATTTCCGCGGGATATTAGGAAAATTTCTACAAAATGAAGCTGTTCCTTGGATAGGGAAGCGAGTTTTGAGAGTTCGAATTCATTTTCAATGGTTGTTTCGCAATGATTGCATTTTAGCCTGGTAATTTTTAATGTTTGACTGCAAACGGGACAATTTGTGATGACTGGGTAGGACATAATTGCCTCCTTTCAGTTTCTTATAATTGAATTATAAAACATTTTAATTAAAAAAGTAAATATTAATTTAAAAATAATTAATAAATTTAATTATATGATTAAAAATGTTTATTTTTAGATAGTATTAATTATTTTTGCTGATTATTGCACCTGTTGATTGGAGCGAAGGATACTGGAATCAGCGCCCCGGTGAGACCTAGCTTGAAGCGATCCCCATTTACCCCCGCAGGAGCAAAGCGAATAGGAGGCGCACTGGATGATCAGGGAAGAATGTGGTCTTTGAAAAGCTGACAGAAGGACTTATCCATAATTCTTCCAGCGGAAAGCGAGTGCGAGGAGAGGAAATCAACAGTCTCATTTATTGCCAAAATAAAAAAGCATGCCCGTAGTGCTTCATGCACAGGACATGCTTTACATCATTAATTGCGCGGGTCTACATAATCTGGATAATCTGTAATAATACCGTCAACTTCCATATCAATCAGAAACTGTGCTGCTTCATGGCTGCGAACCGTCCAGGATTGGATTTCCATGCCAAGGCTGTGAACCTTATCAACTAGATCCTTTGTAACCAGGCTGTAGCTGGGATTAAAGTAATCTGCATACTTTGCGAATTCCTGTAGTGCTGCATCGGTAACATGAAGGTTTGAATAAGTCAGAACACCTATCGGAACTTCTGGAAGTAGAGCGTCCATCTTTTTCATCGATTCAAAATTGAAGGATTGGATGATGATTTTATTATTCTGCGGCTTGTCGAGATTACGTTCCTTCAGTTCCTGAGCTACAGCTTCCTCAATCCCAGGATAAAGCTCAGGAGATTTCATTTCGATTAAGATTCCGACTTTTCCATGATAGCGATCTAGCACTTCCTCAAAGGTAGGGATTTTTTCCCCAGCAAATTGCTCTCCCTTAAAACTTCCAGCATCAAGGCTTCGTAACTCATCAAATGTTAAATCTCCGACACGTCCAGTTCCATCCGTTGTTCGGTCAACTGTTGTATCATGGATAATGACTAATTCGCCATCCTTGCTGCGTTGGACATCAAGTTCAATGTAGTCTGCCTTCATTTCAACACCTTTATCAAATGCAGCAATGGTGTTTTCCGGAGCATACCCAGCTGCCCCGCGATGAGCGACAGTATCGAACTGCCTTAATTCCCCCTTAGTCGCCTCCTCGGCAAATGCTTGCTGCAGCGGACTCATCAATAGGGTCAAAGCCAAACCTGTACCTAATAATGTTTTTTTCATATCTCCATCTCCTCTGCATCATTTTTTTATGTAACAATGCTAGATTAATAGAGAATTGTTGAGCCTATATTTCAGTTATGTTTAGATAGAATTATGTGTTTTTAAAAACATTCAGTTATTTATACTCAGTTTTCTTTACAAACAATAAGGCAGTCTCCCCCGAATTAAATTTCAATCCGCATAAACTTGCTGACATCCTTAAAGCCAATTTTCTCATATAGTCTGATCGCTTTTTCATTAAAACAAAAGACATTCAAACGAACATCATCATAGCCTAAATGCTTGAATTCCACCAGACTTTGTTCTATTAAAACCTCAGCCACACCTTGATTTCGGAACTCATTTTTAACATACACATCACTGATCCAGCCGATATCCTTGTGTGTAAACCAATCCATACTGCGATCGACCAGAACCCAGCCAATCAAATCGTCTTCGGTCCTGGCAACAAGGAAATAAGCTCCGTGCTCCAAAGAGTTCTGATAGGCTGCAATCATTTCTTCTTGATTATTATCTGCCTGAATCGCGGTTGCTTCAGCCCTGTTCACGCCAGCTAGGCTAAATATTTCTTCCATTTCTGAGTCTGTTGCTTTGCCGTATTCTAGTTCCATTCATATCCCCCTGATTTTTAAAAATAGAATATTAAGAGTTTATTTTCTATTTATCCATTCTGTACTACAGTACAATTTTAAATACCTAATAACTTGGAATGAATTTTTATAAAATAAAGGCTCTGTTAAACAAGGCTGTTGATTTTCGTTCCATGCGCTTCGCTTTCCGCGGAAGAATTA
>NZ_JBALSS010000007.1:0-195128 GCF_036967045.1 Bacillus sp. JJ1609
ACTGCACCTCCATTGTTAGACACTAACCTAACAATGGAGGTGCAGTTCATACATGCGGCGAGTTTTGCTTTTTTATACACCAACAACGATTTCAAAACCAGTCCCTCTAAGCAGAATCCTATAAGCCGATGCCCAACAGCTTTTCTCTTTATTTTCGAAGCAATAAATATACAAAGTATGGAGCTCCGATTAACGCCGTCATGATTCCCGCAGGTATTCCCTCTGGTTCAAGCAGGTTGCGGCCGATTGTGTCAGCAAACAGCAACAGCCACCCGCCAGTCAGCATGGCGATCGGCAGAAATAATTGGTTTCTCGGTCCAATTAATGCTTTTGCCAGATGTGGGGCCATCAATCCGATAAAGGCGATTCCGCCTGTCACCGAAGCAGCCGATGCAGCCAGGGCGACAGCAGTCAAAAGCAGGATAATCCTTTCTCTTTCAATGGAAACCCCTACTCCGATGGCGACAGGATCACTTAAACCTAGGAGGTTTAATCTATTTGCTTTATATAGAGTGAATGGTATTAAGATCAGAATCCATGGCAGGAGTGCCAAGATGAATGGCCAATCCGTTCCCCAAATATTACCATTAAGCCACCTGGCGATGAAATCCACTTTTTGGCGATCGGCTGCTGAAATGATGACAATCATGGCACCTGATAGTGCCATAGAGAACCCGATTCCAACCAGGATTAACCTGACTGGCTGAAGCCCGATTCCTTTTTTATATGAAAATAGATAAATAAGAATCGCCGTGACTAACGCACCGGTAAAGGCGACAGCTGGAAGCATGAAAGCAAACGATGCTGCATCAATCGGGAAAAATAAAAAGAATACCGCGATACCCACCCCTGCTCCAGAGTTAATACCGATGATTCCCGGATCAGCGAGGTCATTCCTCGTCAATCCCTGTAAAATGGCACCTGAAATCGCCAGGGCCATTCCGGCAAGAAGGGTGACCACAATCCGCGGCAATCTGATAGAAAATAATACAAATTCCTCTTTAAACGTTCCTTGACCTAAAATCGTCGGCAGAATCCTATTATAGGATACAGAGGAATAGCCTAAGCCAAGGCTTGTAACGATGGTTAATATGATTAGCACAAAGAGTACACTGATTATCAATCTTTGCTTCTTAATAATAGAAGGATGAATCATGAGAAGCTTCTCCCTCCTTTATGGACGACAAACAGGAAGAAGGGCAAACCCAGCATTGAAATGATGGCATAAATAGGCGTCTCGTATGGCGCATTGATTGTCCGTCCAATCGTATCCGCCAATAGCATGAACGATGCGCCGAATAATGCTGACATTGGCAGCACAAATCGATAATCCGTTCCGACAATCATTCTGACAATGTGCGGAACCATCAATCCGATAAAGGCCATATTTCCGACCAGTGCCACCGCTGAGCCCGCAAGGAGTACAATGACAATAAACAAAACCAGTTTAATCTGGTTGGTTTTTTGACCGAGGCCAACTGCGACCTCTTCATTCAAACTTAAGATTGTTAGCTGTCTTGATAAATAAAAGGATACAACCATACCAAACAACATAAACGGTATAATTAATTTCAGCTGAGTCCAGGAGGTTCCCATCAGACCGCCAGCCGTCCACATTGAAACATCCTTAGATATTTTAAAATACAGCCCGATCCCTTCTGCAGCTGCAAATAAAAAGGCTGAAACAGCTGCACCGGCTAACACAATCCGTAATGGTGAAAAGCCCCCTTTCCTCATGGCCCCAATTCCAAAAACGAGGATCACTCCAATTGCTGCTCCCAAAAAGCATGCAAACGTAATGCCTACATATCCCGCTCCTGGAAAGATTGCCATAGTTAAAGCTAAAGAAGCGTTTGCCCCTGCTGTTAAACCCAGCAAACCAGGGTCGGCAAGCGGATTTCTCGTCAAGCCTTGCATAATTGCACCGGAAATCGAAAGCGCTGCACCAACAAAAATCGCTGCGACTTCTCGAGGCAGGCGAATTTCCCGGATCATTGTTATGGTATCTGTTTTTACAGTTGAGGTAAGTGCCAGCCAGATTTCCTTTACTGTAGTATCAGCAGCCCCAAATATCATTGCTGTCATAAAACTAAAGACTAGTACCAAGAAACCGGCAAGAAATTTAATAAAAACTGAGAGAGAACTGTCTTGATTGAACATAAGCATCTCATCTTTCCGATAGCAAGAAGAGGAATTCCTAAGAATTCCTCCTGCTTATTTTATTTTTCTAAGAATGATTTTTTAAAGAATTCAAGCTGATATTCAAGTGTTAGAGGGTCATTGAAATAGAACTCTTTTGCATTCACTTCAAAGACTTGATTGTTCTTTACAGCAGGGATATTCTTGTATGTTTCTGTCTGCTGGAAGGATGTATCCCCCTCTGCATTCTTACTGAAGATCACATAGTCACCTGCATATTCAGACAGTACTTCTGGAGAAATTGCATAGTAACCCGGTTCAAGAGCTGCTTGTTTCACTTTTTCTGGCATGTTCAATTTCATTTCCTGGTAAAGAATTTCTGTGCCCCTTGCCCAGTTGTCGCCAAATACATATAGTTCTTTATCAAAGTTTTCGATGACGGAAACAGTTGCCTCTTCGCCAATTTTTGCTTTGATCTCTTCTCCTGCAGCTTTAGTATCTGCTTTGAAGTTATCAATCCATTCTTGTGCTTCTTTTTCTTTGTTTAAAAGCTTTCCGATTTCAAGATGCTGTGTCAGGTAATCAAGCTTTCCGTATGTAAACGTGACAGTCGGCGCGATTTCCTTTAGTTTATCCACGTTCTTAATTGTAGAAAGGCCAATGATCAGGTCTGGATTTAATTCAATGATTTTTTCCAGGTTTTCGTCGGTAACTTCTTCAACGTCTTTCAGTTTTTCAAAACGCGGGTTCATTTTTGACCAGGAGTCTACTCCTACAATGTTTACATCCAGAGCCATTACGTTACCGGCAAAGCTGGAAAGAACAATCACTCTTTCTGGGTTTGCAGGTACCTCTACAGGTCCGTTTTCAGATTGATAGGAAATCGTTTCTGGCTTATCGTCTTCTTTATTTTCACTTGATTTCTCTGTTGTTTCTCCTCCGCCGCAGGCGCTAAGAATGAGCACCAGCATAAGCAGGAATGGCATGACTAATTTCTTCATTTTCTTCTTCTCCTTTAATTAAGTTATAAGTTATACAAATAGGTTTCCTTGTACGGGGATCCATGCCAATCTCGGCATCGATCTCAAAAACTTCCCTGAGAACTTCCTTGTTGATCACTTCTTCGCTTGTTCCGGTCTTTACAATCTTCCCGGCTTTCAAAGCCACAAGGTGATCTGCAAAACGGGCAGCATGGTTCAAATCATGCAGCACCATTACGATTGTCCGGTCTTGCTCATGGTTCAGCTTTTGCAAAAGTTCAAGGATTTCCAGCTGATGGGCCATATCCAGATAAGTGGTTGGTTCATCAAGGAAAATCATTTCTGTTTCCTGTGCAAGCGCAAGTGCGATCCAGACTCTCTGCCTTTGGCCGCCGGATAATGCATCGACAGGATCGTATTTATAACTCGCCGTTCCAGTCACATCGAGAGCCCAGTCGATTACCTCGAGATCCTTCTTCGTCAGCCTTCCAAAGCCTTTTTGATAAGGAAAGCGGCCATATGAGACTAGCTCCCCTACCGTGAGACCGGCAGCGCTTTCCGGAGTCTGCGGCAGAATCGCCATCTTTTTGGCAAGGCTCTTCGTGTCTTCTTTTGTGATGCTGACTCCGTCAAGGAAAATGGAGCCTGACTGGTGAGGGATGATTCGTGACATCGATTTAATTAAAGTCGATTTCCCGCAGCCATTTGGGCCGATAATAATGGTGATTTGTTTTTCGGGAATTTCTATCGTCAACTCATCTACGATTGTCCGTTCTCCATATCCCACTTTCAATTGATCTGTGTAAAGGCGAACCATTATCATTCCTCCAAGACTTTTTTAATTTTATCATTGATAATGATTATCAGTATCGTTTACAATGAACACTATAAAGCTATTATTTTCTTGAGTCAATAACATTTTTAACAGAAATATCACCTTTTACATATCGAGGAGTGCTTTCCATGATAAATACAAATATAGAAATTTTTGATCTCACGATAATCGGCGGAGGACCTGCTGGACTCTATTCAGCCTTTTACGCGGGCCTGCGGGAAATGAAGACAAAGATCATTGAAGCCCAGCCGGACTTGGGCGGGAAAATCCATGTCTATCCGGAAAAAGTAATTTGGGATGTTGGTGGATTGGGACCGATTACAGGTGCGAAGCTAATTGAACAGCTAAAAAATCAGGCGATGACTTTCAATCCAGAGGTTGTCTTAAACGAGAAAATTGCCTCCATCGGCCGGGTTGATGGATTATTCTTATTGAGATCTGAGTCAGGTACAATCCATTACTCGAAGTCTATCATTGTATCAATTGGAAGCGGCATTTTGAAACCTCAGAAGCTTAAGTTAGAGGGTGCAGAGAAATATGAAGTGTCCAACCTCCATTACATGGTGAATTCACTCAAGTATTTTAAGGACAGAACAGTCGTCATTTCTGGAGGTGGGAATTCAGCAATTGACTGGGCTAATTCGCTTGAGCCTGTAGCCAAAAAGATTTATCTGGTCCACAGGCGAGATTGCTTTTCTGGCCATGAGTCACAGGTAACACAGCTGATGAACAGCTCGGTAGAATGTATATTCAATACATCCATTACGAATTTATTGGCAGATGAACGCCATACTTCAATTCAATTTGTCGAACTGACCAATCAAAAAACGGGTGAAATCATTTCACTTCCTATTGATGAGGTATTGATCAATCACGGTTTTGACCAGGATGCATCATTACTGGAAAATAGCGAGCTGGATGTACGTCTTATTGATCAGTTTTTCATAGAAGGAACGCCTACAAGTGAAACTTCCGTACCTGGCTTGTTTGCTGCTGGGGATGTCCTGAAACATGAAGGCAAATTAAATTTGATTGCCGGAACCTTCCAGGATGCCGCCAATGCAGTCAATAAAGCAAAACAATTCATTGAACCCTCTGCTGAAACGGCTGCGATGGTTTCATCCCATAATAAAGTGTTTTCAGAGAGAAATAAGGAACTGATTTTGCAATTAGTAAACTCATAGGTTCTTGACAGGAGTAAATCTTATGGCAGCACCTTTGCTGTAAAAGCACTCACTGATTATCATCATGAAGCCTTTTGGATATGCCTTAGAATTCTATCACACGGTTTTTTAATTACAAAAAAATAAAAAAGTGCCAGGCAAAAATGCCTGACACTCAGTTTGTCGACAATGATACCGTTCAAAGTTCAGTTATTGAAACTCTGTTGGTTGAAGATTTTTTTCCTGAATGGTCATTAGAGCCTTATAAAAATAATGTCCTAACAAAAAAAACAAGGCTGTAGACAACCTTGTTTTCAAGTTTGTCTACAGCCAGAGTGCCAGGCGGAGAAACCTGACACTCCATTTTATTTATTCTTCCTCTCCCAAAAAATAATCCTCATTCACAACCGTAAATTCATCAATCACTTCCCCATCTGATGTTATGGTTGTAAAGGTAATTTGATCCTTATCAACCTTTGCCTGCATGGATACTGCGATGTTATCCATGTTGACGTATTCGAATTTTTCATCGGCCACGGCATCGTAATGTTTTTTGCCTGTTGTACCTGCAACAACATATACCGCTCCATCAGAATCCTCCTGACCTGCCTTGAGTTTTTTCGTCCTTCCGTATGAATGGTCATGGCCAGAGAAGACAATATCAATCCCTAATTCATCGACGACTGGAGGCAGCTTTTCCTTCATGATCTCATTTCCGCCAAACGGATTAGTGAAGTAAGGTGGTTTGTGTGTCACAAGAATTTTCCATGGTTTATCGGAATTCTTCACATCCTGCTTTAACCATTCGAGTTGCTTTTCTAATACATCTGCCTCACTCGTATAGCCTAATACGCTGATGTGCATGTTGTTATAATCTACTGAATACGTACCGCCCTTATCTGCAGCCGGGCCGTTTTCTGGTGAGTTGAAGATGGCTTTAGCCAAACTTCCATCAGCATCTCCCATGTATTCATGATTTCCTAATGCAGCGACCAGATCAGTATTACGAATGTTATTGTACTGATTCAATGATTTTAACGTCTCGTCCCACTGCCTGAACTTCGAGGATTCATCAATCAAGTCCCCAACATGGATCATGAACGATAAGTCTTTATTATTTAACTGTCCCAGGATTTTATTAAAGTCGCTTAAGTCTGAAGGCGATTGGGTGTCTCCCAGAACTGCGAACTCAAAGCTTTGCTTTCTTTGTAATGTGGTGAATTCCTGCAGCTCTGACCAATTCTCACCGTCACTAATACGGTAGACATAAGTTGTATCCTGCTGCAACTTCCTTAAAATGGCTTCATTCACTCTGACAATTCCATTCTTTGTGATGTCCTGCTCACCAGAGAATACCTGGCGGCTTGAAGATCCTGCGACTGTTTCCAGTGCGCCTTCGCCCTTCCTGTCATAATCCTGCTTTCTTGCATATTGAACAAGTGTTTCTTCATTCGCTAATGGACTCGACATCCAGGTAAACGCCTTTTCCTTATAAGGATCAGCTGTTGGTGTCGCGATGATGTTTTTAATCTCATCAGCAGCCGCCAGTGCCGGATATGTTTGCGTGTTCCATTTGAATGAATATTTTCCATCCTTAACTGCATAGATCGCGATTTTTTCCACTTCACTCGTAATCGAATCTACTGTTATCTTGCCCTCGGTATCGGTTATTCCTAATAATATTGGATCTTTGCTGCCGTCGATTGTTGCATAGACTTCAACATCTTTTGCTACTTCATTAAGGTTATTTTTAATAGTGAAAACGGATGGCTTGCCGATCAACATAGCGTCTCCTTCGACATAGAAGGCACCCTTTACTTCTACACTTGCAGGGACCATTGAATATGTGGAAACGAAGCTTTCTTCTTTGGCAGATTTATAGCTTAGCTCTGCATCTATAATTTCATAGGTTAGCTTGCTGCCTTGTTTTGTTGATGCTGGAACTCTGATTTTAATCTCAGCTGCCTCGGCTGATGCTCCGGTTGCAGTGCTATTTACCAAATTGAGCGAAAGCATTCCAGTTTCTGCATCATAGGTGTAGGTACTATTCTTGAATTCTTCAGCAAACTGAACATCCTCCACAGGGAAATTTTTATCAATCTGGAAGTTCATTGTGGAACCTGTAATCTCAGCAGCATTCGTTGCCTTGACGCCAAGGCTGTACACATCTCCCAGCAATGACTGCTCCTCACCGACTAGGTCAATTTTTGCCGATCCTGTATTTACGGTAAAATAAACCGTCTTGATCGCTTGGTTTCCAAATTGATCTGGAACCATTAGTGTGACCTTGTGAGTACCATCTGCCCATTTCAAACCGCTCAATGAGATAGATCCGTCCATGTCATAGGAGAAATGGCCTTCTGCATTGAAATAATTTTTCCCATCAACATAGATATTGATTTTTTCCCAATCAATCCCCGTTTTGAAAGGATCTTCTTCATATTCATTAACTTCTGCCTTAAGGTTGACCGCATTGGTGGTAAAATTCTTGTCCTCCACGTTTATGGAAGTGATTTTAGGTGGATATAAATCATCCATTTTCTCACCATAAACGGCCCTGATATTATCAATATAAATGGACCCTTTTGTCATTGGACCTGTGATTCCAGATTTCGTTGACATCATGCGAACAGCTTGTGTGCCGGAAATCTTAAAAGGTCCTTTAAAGGTTGCTGGGATTTCTGCCTCGATGTACTTCCAGCCAGTCCAGTCGATCCCCGGAATTTCTTGTGTTAGATTTATCGTTTGTGCCTTATTATTTCCATCCATAATCATCATTCTCAACCAGTAGCCCTGAGCTTCAGGGGTTCCATACACCCACATTCCAATTCCGGTAGGGTTATCATTGATTGGTGTATTTACTCCTGGACCTGCGTAAACACCAAGTGTCGTTCCAATCGGCGAATTCGTGAAGTCAAAATCTAATTTTAACGATTGATTTCCAAACCGTACTGGAGCGGGATATTTCGATAAACTAAGAGACCCTTTTTCGCCGCGGTTTGCTGTAGAGGTTTTCCATGTACCAAGGTTCCCTTCAAAATCGTACATTACCTCAGGAAGCTTACCTACAGAAACCTTCATTTGAGTTGAAAGGTTTGTCCCCTTTAGTCTAGCAGTTACCATGCCTGTAACATTTTGATCCCCAGTATGAAGAACCCCAGCTTCATCAATCGTTCCCATTCCTTCTGGGATATCAAACTCGATATCTTCTAATTTCCAAGCAACTTCTCGCTTTTTAAATTTGGTTACCAAACCTAGATTGATGGCGCTGTTCCTGGCTGCCGTTAATTCCGTCGCTGAAAAAGACATCTGATCAGGCTGTGCGATTTCGATGATGCTTTTGCCAACCTCATTCCCATCAAGCTTAAGCAGGACATTAAATTGACCCGCTTTCCCATTTGAAACAAATGTGCCATTCTCTGAGATTTCACCAAATGTTGGATCGGTTAATTCCCACGTTAAGCCTGATTCAGGCATAGGAGCTGGCGCCATTGATTTGTCTCTGCCCTTTGCGTTGAATGTGATGGTTGAACTAGGAGTATACGATTTGTCGTAGGGTTCAATATGCGCAGAAGCAAACACATGGTCTGATGGCTCCTCTGTGACGATCAGCCATGAATTCGCAACACTTCGTTCGCTCCGGTCGGAAGGTCTATTGTCCACTTCGAGCTGATCGCCGCCCAATTGACGAGTCGTGAAGGTAGACGATCCTCCACCGTCCAGGTTCAATGCACTAACTGCACCCATGTCGATCATTAGCCGAGCTAAGTCAGGCATAGAGATTCCTGCTGAATATGGCTCTTGCCGTCCATCAATCACGACGAAAAACACATCACCGTCCGCCTTAATTCCAACTGCAGTTCTCGGCTCTTTATCTGCTCCTGTTTGTGGAGTCTGATAGACTTGGCTGTTTTTTACGAGAATTGCATTTCCGCCGAGAGCTTCTTCGACTTGATCTTTTATTGCTTCAAATTCCACAGGAGTGCCGATGACTGCTTCTCCAGATTTTTTGATTGCAAAGAACTCTTGTCCAGACGAGGACTTATCTTTTACTGCTTGTCCATCTTTGTAGACGTAGCCCAAAGGCTCACCAGTAGCCATATTGTAGAAATCCGCATTTACAGCAGCCACTACCTGATGGTTTTCTTTATTAGCGGCACTTGCCTGCTGCCTGACAGGCTGCAGCCCGAAAGCAGTTCCGTCATTAGGTGTCCCAGCTTCAATTGTTACACTTGGGTTATGCATATCCACTTCCACTACAAAACTCTCAATCTTCTTTCCTTCTTTTCCTTCAAAGCTATAGTGCTTTTCCTTCACACCAGGTGCCAGATCAGCTTGATACTGGTTAATTGGGAGTTGGACGATGGGAGATTTTAAATCGAAACTCCCAAGTGCAGAGGTCAGACTCGGTGAAACCATACTAGCGGCTAAGGTAACTGATAGGACAATCGGTACGAATTTCTTCTTCCAATGCTTCTTCATCATTCTCCTCCTATGTATGTTTTCAAGGTTATGTAGTACATCTTCCATCTTATTAAAAGACTATTAATCTAGTATTAATCCATTATTAAGATTTTTCTATAAATGGGTAAGTGTGGAAGGACCTAATTGGAGTTGGGAAATAAATGGAACTGAATCTCATCTTTTAAAAGGTGAAATCCATAAGAATAGTCACTATGTAAGAAGGAATACTGTAACTAACCATCAAATTAATAGATTAACGAGGAAAAAAGGTGGTTAAAAGTTATGATTCCATTTGTATTTGCTTGTATTGCTCCTCATGGCGGTGAGCTTATTCCTGAATTGCAAGGCTCGGATCCTGAACGGATGGCTTTAACGCGTGAGAGTATGATAAAGCTTGGAAAATGCATGAAGGACGCTAATCCTGATTATATTATTGTCCTTACACCGCATGGGACGAGGATTAATGGGAGATTTTCTATTGTAGATTCAGAAAGAATGGAAGGTTCTTGGGAGGAGAACAACGAGAGCTACAAAATGAAAAAACGAGTTGCTCGTGATTTAGCACGATCAATTAACGAGGAAGCAGTTAGAAACAATGTACCAGCTTCCACAATCAATTTCGGAACTTCTGAAGGACCCATTTCTTGCTTGCCATTGGATTGGGGTGCAATTGTACCGCTTCGATTTATGCCAGACGTTCCGATTGTTGTCATTACGCCATCCAGGGATCTTTCTTTCAAGCAGCACATTGAATTCGGGGCAATCCTTCAAAAGGCGGTTGAAAAATCTACTGAGCGAGTAGGTTTAATAGCGAGCTGTGATTGGGCACACGCTCATGATGAACATGGTCCATATGGGTACCATCCTGCCGCCAAACAATTTGATGAGAAAGCCGTTGAACTTATTAAAACGAACCAATTAGAGAAAATGGCTGAATTTGAAGCGGCCTTTATCGATGATGCGAAACCGGATGGAATCTGGCAAACCCTAATCCTTGCAGGTGCCATTCCTATTGAAGAAAGAAATGTTGAATTTTTGTCTTATGAAGTACCAACCTATTTTGGGTTGATTTGCGCGGGTTATTTTAAATGAGGACAGTATCATCCATTCGCGGCACCATTTACCACTTTTCAAAGTTATGTTAAAAATAAAAGTTACGTTGATTCAGAAAGGGCTAATGCATTTTAAATGGTAATGTTATTTAAGGGGAGATTGGTATAAATCATTTACGTTCAAATATATTTCTCTTATTTTTGGCAATTTTATTTTTCGCAGGTATTATTCTATTTTCACATAGGTTGTTTATATGGGGATTAATACCAGTAATCTTCTTGCTATTTATCTGCATCTCTACAAATAAATACCGTTCATCAGTTTCCTTGTTTCTGTTTTTCTTATTAGGCACATTGATGTTTCAAATAGGAAGCAATTACATCTATGAATGGAATATATCCGCAGAAATGAAAATCCTAATGAACAGAAGTTTCCTGCTATTTATCATTATTGGAGCAGTAATTTCACTAATGTTATTTAAACAGAAAATTTTCATCTTTGCACTTTTACCAGATTGGCACAGAAGTATCAAAATGCCATTTCATACAATCAAGTTACCCTATTTTTTACTTATTGGTCTATTGGGTTCGAGCATAATACTAATACCTATATTTTTACATCTAGAAACGAGCTATATAAAATCAATATTACTTTTCGGCCTATTGTTCGCCATCATGAATGCTACACTTGAAGAGGTACTTTGGAGAGGTATTCTGTTATCAAACTTAAAAGAAAACATTTCCACATTTTATGCTGTCGTAATAACCAGTATCGGATTTGGGCTATTGCATTTATCAATTGGAATTCCTGTAATAGTATGTTTACTTTTTTCTTTCGGAGGGCTTTTCTACGCAATCGTAGTTTTAAAGACGAATAGTATATACCCATCCATAGTTTTTCACTTTGTTATCAACTTGGGTATGGTTTTTAATGGCTGGATCATTTGAACTTACACCATCATTTAATAAGGCTCTTAACAGAAGAAAAGCTCGGAGCGATACGACTCTGAGCTTTTTTGTATGCTATTTGTTATGTTATTTGTATACAGAGACATTTTTTACTTTAGGGTATTTACCTAAAATTCAAAGTCTAGAATCATTTTACTGCTTTGATTTGAAAACTTATAATTATAGGACCCTTTCAGGTTTTCTAAGTCACCGGTAGCTTTGATAATTGTTCCCGGAGAATCTAAATTTCCTTTATCAAATAATCCTTGTTCTACAGCTGTAAATGTCCCTCTTTTCCCCTTATAAGTCCCTTCAAAATGAAGAAACCCAGAAATTTTAGCAGTAGCCAAGTGACCATCATCTACATTTGAATCTAAATAATAGAATAAATACTCAACAAAAGCTTTTCCCTTTAATTCACCGTCAAGATCATATTCGACATGGGCACTATTAATAGGAAAATCTTTTCTAGTGTCATCGACTGGCTTTTCATCCCATTTGCTTACTGTAAATGTAACCTCCATACGTGTAATCCTCCTTTTATTAGGTGATAATCTACTTCAGTATACACCTAAAAAGTACCATCTCATTACAACTTTATGGAGTATTAAACTTATACTAATGGATTTAATAAGTTCTTTTGCATTCTATACAAGAAAACAGTTTCTTCCTCTTCCATCCTAACCAATTCAAACCCGTTTTTTTCGTAAAAGGAGATCGCCCCTTTATTTGTCTTAGATACTCTTAGCTGATATTTTTTCATCTTATTTTTGCGGAAGAAATTCTCCGCGTATGCCATCAAGGCCGTCCCATGTCCTTTTCCTCGATATTCCGGAATTAAATAAAATAGGTTAACATAACCGATCTCTTTCTTTTCATAACGCGTGATTTGCAGCTCGATCTGACCAACTGGTTTACCATCATCTTCGACAATAACCAGCCCACCTGGAAACTTTTGAAGAAGTTCATTAACCCTCATTAGATAAATGTCATTATCACCGAATAAGCTGTCGTCACCAAAACTGATAACAAACGCATCTCTTCTGAATTTTATAATGGTTTCAGAGTCAGTTAAAAGGTCAATATCGCGAAATGAAAACAAGAAACATCCCCCATTTTGACTTGTGCTAAAATTGGAGTCTCATAAACTGCATTCCTTTTATAATATATGTCTATTGAAAACTATATAATCCACAACGTCTTTATTTTCTATGCTAATGATCATTCCTAACTTCTCTACAATTTTACTTGAGGCAAGGTTATTTTAAGAACCTTACTCTTTAACGATTAATCCCAGCAATTTCGAAAAACCTATTGCCTGATTTGCAGAGACCTCGCATCCCTTCAAGCTTTCCAATGAAACATTAAGCTGCTCATATGTACAAGTGCTGATATCAATTCCCTTTAGCTCAGTTTCTGTAAAATCAATATGGTTAAGATCGCAAAGGTTAAATTCCACCTTGTTAAGTTTACACTCATAGAAGTTAGCACTTGCCAGAGACGATTGGTCGAATCTTACCTGCTTTAATTTCGCATCAGAAAAGTCGCTTAAATTCACATCACAATTCTCAAAAGAAACGTTACCAAGATTAGCTTCTGAAAGATTCATCCCCAATAACTTGCAATCCTTAAAAACGACTCTATGAACTATGCCCCCAGAAAAACTGGCATTTGACAGATTACATTCTTCAAAAATGACATCCGTTACATCAACTTTATTAAATGTAGAATTAATAAATGTTGTATTTTTAAAATGGACCTTGGAGAAAAACACTTTATCCATTACCTCATTATCAACGACCGCGCCATCCACTTCACAGTTCACTAACTCAGGATCTTCCTCATAGTATATATCTTGAAAATTTGCTTTCTCTAAATATGCTGGAATTTTCGGCTGATCAACTTTCATTTTTTTCAACATGTTACACCTCTTATCGTTTTCTAGAAAAATATTATTATGTACCTGTAACTTTACACATAAATTAATTTGCTTTTAAGTCTTTATTTTTTAATGAGGTTGTGTCAAAAAAACTAAGTTTCGAAATGAAAAAAAGAACCGTGAGCGGCTCCTTTCATTTATGGGTATATCGTATTCTAAGATTTAAGCACTCTTCTGCTTAACACTTTTACTCTCCACTGCTGCTTTATTTCCGCCAATCGACAGCCAGGTAACGAATACTAGCATGAGGACCACGCCAAGCAGTTGGATGCTATGCAGCATTGTATCAAACCAGATGACGGCAATGACCATGACGGTTAATGGTTCCACGCTTGATAAAATACTTGTCTCAACAGCACTTATATACTTCATGCTGGCTAAGAACAACAGAAATGCCATCGTGCCAAATATAATCAGTATACTCATGATGAGAAGTCCTTGTGGCTGAACCAGGAATGGCCAATGATCAGACTGCCATACACGGTTGATTAAACCAAGAACAATCCCGCCAATCAGCATACTCCATCCCACGATCGCTAATACGCTCCATTCCTTCATTAAGCGAGCTGGATATAATGTATAGAAAGCGAATGTTAATCCTACAGCTACTCCCCAGATCAGCGCTTCATTACTGACCAGCAGATTTCCAAGCGAGCCATTTGTAAGAAGTAAGAAAAGGCCGGCCAACGTTCCCACTATACCAAGGATTTGATATCGAGGCGGGAATTTTTTATGAGACAAAGAAACATAAAGCACGACGAAAATCGGAGCAGAAAACTGCAATAAAGTCGCAACGACTGCATTGCTTGTCTCGATCGCATAAGAAAAGGTAAATTGCAAACCAACCATCCCAAAAATACTGAAAAGAATCAGCTGATTGCGCCAGTAAGGTGTCTTCACCACTCCAAAAACATCTTCTTTTTTAATAGCCAGAAATACCAAAATTCCAGATCCAGCAACAACCAAACGAACCGTCAGCAGAAAAGGCACCGTCAAATCCGTATTGCTCAACACCCATTCCGTCAGAGAACCAGTAGTACCCCATAACATCGCCCCCATCACAATCATCAAAATCCCTTTAAGACGCAGCATCATGTACAACTCCCCTTCACCGCATTAAACCACTGGGGGTCAGACCCCCAGTGCGTTGGTGTGCTAAAGTCTTTAACTAGTCTTTAACTAGTCCACCTAATCTATTAATCATATTAAATATTAAATATTATATTACCATATAATCCTATAAGAAATTGAAAGTCGCGTTAAATAGGATTTATTAATAAACACGCATCTGCTGTGAAGTTCTTTTTTCTATTGTTGGTCTTATATCGTTTGTTTCGCGATATGATTAATTATTTAGTGAGTTAGTCAGATATATGCTACAAGATATGGGGAGGAATGCTTGTGAAGGCTATCGTATGTAATAAATATGGTTCTCCTGAAGTTCTTGAATTAACTGAGGTGGAAAAACCTGTTCCTAATGATCATCAAGTTCTGGTGAAAATCCACGCATCTTCGGTGAACTATGGAAACCTCGTACTAATGAAGGGTGAACCATTTTTAGCACGCTTTGCTTTCGGTATTCTTAAACCAAAATACTCGATACCTGGCGGTGACATAGCAGGCAGGGTTGAAGCAGTTGGTAAAGAGGTTAAGCAGTTTCAACCAGGTGATGATGTATTTGGAGATCTTGCTAGTTGTGGCTGGGGTGGCTTTGCAGAATATGTATCGGTTCCTGAAAGTGCTTTAGCATTAAAGCCCGCCAATATTTCCTTTGAAGAAGCGGCTTCTGTCCCTATGGCAGGAGTGACGGCATTGCAAGCCTTGAGAGGTAAAGGCAAGATTATGCCTGGGCAAAAGGTATTGATTCATGGAGCCTCTGGAGGCGTAGGCACTTTCGCTGTTCAAATTGCCAAAGCACTCGGGGCTGAGGTAACTGGTGTGTGCAGCACGAGAAATTTAGACATCTTGCAATCATTAGGAGCAGACCATCTCATCGACTATAAAAAGGAAGATTTCACCCAAAACGAGAAGCGTTATGATTTGATACTTGGCGTGAATGGAAATCAGCCAATTTCCGCATATAAGCGTTCATTAAGTCCAAATGGAACATTTGTACACGTGGGAGGATCCGAGACTCAAATGTATCAAGCCCTGATTAAGGGACCTTGGATTTCAATGACAGGAAATAAGAAAATAAACACTTTCTTACAACGACCGAACCAAAAAGATTTAAAAGATATAAAAGAATTAATAGAAACCAGAAAGGTAAAACCAGTTATTGACCGAAGCTATACCTTAGGTGAAATTAGAGAAGCTTTCAAGTATTTTAGTGAAGGTCACGCTCGAGGAAAAGTTGTTATTACAATATAAGATTTGAAAAAGAAGAAGCGGAGAACGCACACTATGATCTATTTAATGTGCGTTCTCCGCTTATTACATTTCAAAATCCTTGCCAATTTACCTAAAATTATAAACCTGTCTGATTCTGATAATAATACAATACGCTTAGCTTGAAATGATCTACGACCTGAAGTTGTTCGTAGAAAACTTTATACTGTTCTTGATAATCTAACAGAAAAGAATAGATGGGATGTTTAATAAGAAAGTATGCTGTAAATCTGCTATCCCCTCCTGATTTCAGTCTCCTTCCACATAACACTTTCCCTCCAAGTCGATACGCTTTGTAAAAATAAATTTCTATATCATTGGCGAAGTCTTGTACCACATCTTCTTTAATAAAAATATGATTGAAGTTGTTTTCTATCTTTTCTATGTCTTCAAAAGCATTGTGTTCAATCAACTCGAGACTCTTATCTATCAATTGTTGAGCTAGACCAGGCTGTTTTTCTGACTTAAGCGCATCCAAAACGCGTTCATATACATATTAAACATAAAATTCAATTGGTCTAGCTAAAACATTTTTTGCCTCTATCATTGTTCTGCACGAATATTTAGTTCCATATAACCTTCACCTTTATGTACAAAAATTTAAAACGTTAATTAAATGTCTTAAGCTTTGGGTTTCCACATTCATTTTCTAATGGTAAGACCCTATAACTTTAGCAAAAGTAAAACCAGCTTGCTAGCCTTAAAATTAAACACTATCCCCTTTTCTTTCATGGCCTTTCTCCTACACAGCACATTTAAATGCGTTCTATACCCTTATAATGGGTAAACAAAAAGCAGGATCAAATTTTCAATAAAGAGGTGATTAATTTATGAAGTCCGATAACCCGAATTTAAATACATCAAAAATGTCGAAAAGGATTTTGCCTCTTGCCGCTTTTGGAATCGCCGGGACACTCTATGCTGCTTCTGTTAATCGACGGAGGAAAACGGCGTCCATCTCTCATTCACGGATTATGGATCTTATAGAACAAAAGCCTACATGTATTACAGTTGCCTGTCCAGAGAGTGATGGCCGGTATCGTGTGTACCGCGATCATAAACTCATTTATAATGGACCTGCCACAAAATTGATGGACCGAAACCTTATTCCAGGAACGCTTTATACTTACTCAATTGAAAAAATGGACGAGAATGATCATGTAGAGGAAATACTGAAAATCCAGACAAGAACGGCGGTCGATTATAAAGAAAGAGAAAATGTCCTTCAGGATCTCATCATGACTTCTGTTGTTGCTAATAATCAGGTCAGTCTTGAGTGGGAACCGATTGAGGGTGTATCTGAGTACACTATATTTAAAAATGGCGTGCAAATGAAAACAATCGACTGCTGCTCTTATTCAGATGATGATTTGAAATCTGATGAGGAAATCATTTATACGATAAAAGCAAAAAGACCCTTGCAGCGTTCAGATCAAATCAAGTGGGAAATCAAATCGGTAGTCGCTCATGCCGTAGGTGCCATAAAGAATGATTCTTCCACTGAAATGGCAGCAAAAGAAGAATTTTCGATTACAAAGAAGATTGGTCCGCTCAACCAGCTTTTAAAACCAGTCAGTGCAACATCAGAAGATAATAAGGAACGGCTGTGGCAGCTGCGCTATACCACTTTTTTAAATGAAGAGTGGCTGCAAAATCCGAATCCTGCTTCTGCTGATCACTATTTCAAAGGCGACAACCGCAGCTTTGACCCTGAGTCCTCCAAATTTCGCACCAGGGCCGACGTCTTTATCGATTCAGAGAACCCTTCTGCTTTGTTAAGCAAGGAGGTCGGCAAGACAGAGGCGTTTAACAAAAACGAAGAATTCATAGAAGAAGCGGATGCTTCAGATGAAGGGATCAAACTCAAAAAGGTGTTTTCTGATAATGATAAAATTATTTTTCAATTGCATCATTCCATCAGTAACCCTTTAGTTATGTCACCGGCAATCGATTATATAGTATGCGGTACGTTTTACAAGGATGGGCAATTCGATCTTGTTGGCATCCACGACCAGGCACCGCATCATGAAATCTATTTAAAAGAAGCAGGTACGGAAGACTGGCAGACCATCCATCAAGCTGAGAGCAAAGGACTGGAGATGATGGCTAGTACACTTGCAAACCAATATTGGCGTTACTCCACTTTTACCTCATAATCAAAAAAGAACGGAAAAGCATCCAGTAGCTTTCCGTTCTTTTTCTTATTCATCAATACGGCCAGTGTTCACCGAAAAGAGAAACGACTCCTATAAGAACCGTTTTCTAATATTTGGCGGTGGCAGCATGCAGCTTTCCTTTTGCCCAAACCATTTGTATCGATTCTTGGCAATCAGATTGTAAACGATGTTCCTCATCGGACTTGGAACGATGATAAAGCCGTACAGCCATTTCCATGCCCCTTGCAAATGGCGGCTGATTCTTAGCGCCGCCGTCGATTTATAATATACCTTGTCATCTTCAATTAAAATCATGCTGTCGACATCGGCAGGAACATTGTGCTTCTTCACCAGATTCTGCCCAGCTTCACTCTGCAGAGAAGCAAACTGAAAAATCCCTTTTGGATCGCGGTTTAAAATAAACTGGACACTCGCATCACAGAAGTTGCATACTCCGTCAAACAGAATAACAGGATGCATCGAACATCCCTCCTAGTATCAGACTTGGTTAAATCCTTTACTATATCTTTTATCCTATATAATGATAATAAAACAAAAAAGATTTATTGTTTCATTAGAATATACAAAAAATCCGCGGCAGTACGTACCGCTTCCTATACAACGGTTATCTTCTTTTAGAAACCTTCATCAATTTATCAATAATGATTTTAAAATCTTCTTCATTAGGATAATGGGCAGAGTTTTCAAGTGTAATAAACTCTTTACCTCCCTGTACCTCTAATTTGTTAAAAAAGTCGAGTGCCAGATCATAGTTCGTGAGCTTATCATGTTTCCCCTGGAACATATATATTGGTGCATGTACTCTCCTAATTGTTTGTAAATCCACTTCTTGTTGAATCTCTTTTTGCAATTCTTTCGCTGTAAACAAACTGAATTTCGCACCTCCCACAAGGACGCTATAAATATCTTTCAACGTATAGTCAGGACTTGAGAATATAGGTTTTAAAAAGTTCAGAATGTTTGCCTTTTTAATCTTTTCATCGCTGTAATTATCTCCGCCATATTTGCTGATATACTTGCTGTATTTCTCTTCTTTTTCTATCCTGTATGGCGGCTCGCCAAATGATGCCAGATCTTCCTTCAGCTTCTTGCTATTCTTTCTGACAGCTATATCCCGTAGCCACTTTGTAGATAATCTTTGATTTTCAGCATTATTAACAAATTGGGATATACCAAAATAGCCCTTAATTTTTTCGGGATATTCTTCAACACACTTCATTCCGATGATCGATCCCCAGGACATTCCAGATAAATAAATCTTGTCTTGACCGAACCGTTCAGTCAGATAATCGATAATTTGTTTTGTATCGTCCACAAATTGATGTACATTCATTGTTTCAATTGGAATATCCTTATGATAGCTCTTGCCAGAACCTCTTTGATCATAATAAACCGCTATAAAGTTCTCGGCAATTTCCGGATAGACGCCTCTTGAACTTACCCCGAATGGGATTGGCTGACCAGGACCGCCATGTAAAAATAAAATAATTGGTTTATCTGGACTTTTGCCTTCAAGTAAAATAAATTGTTTTGTTCCGTTCACTTGTAATTCAACTAACTCCGCCATACCCTCTTCCTTGATCCACTTTTGACTTTTACGCAGAATTTTATTTTTCAAGAAATATCGCAGTATTATTAATGTTAAAATAACCAGGAAGATAACAATAAAAAATACCCCAACAACCTTCCCCAACTTTATTCCCCCATTTTATATATCTAAATTACTGTTGATCTCATTTTAATATAAAACCATTTCTTTATATACCATTATTTTCTAATCAGACCTGGCAAGAAAAAGATGATGCCTATACGGTTCTCTCAGATCGGAAATATCAACATTCCTTATAAATTTTTCAATTCTTCGATACAATTTTCTGTTAACGCAACTTCCCACAGCTGCCCTGGTGCTTCAGCCTCATTTACATCAAATCAGGAAATAGACAATGAATTCTATGTAGGCATTGAATGGCTACGTCAGACGGAAAAATATATAATAGAAAAAAAAGATAGAAAAGAGGAAAAGGAATGGATGAAGAAACAAAGATGTGTTCTGCTTCAAAAGTAATAAAAACCAGCAGAGTGTTTCCCCTCGATACAAACAACCATGGAACGCTTTACGGAGGAAAATTGATGAGTATGATTGATGATGTTGCTTCAATATCTGCATCCCGTCATGCAAGGTGCGATATTGTCACGGCATCGACTGATTCAGTCGACTTCCTGATCCCCATACAAAAGGATCATTCTGTTTGCCTCGAATCATTTGTAACATGGGTGGGAACTTCATCAATGGAAGTATTTGTAAAAGTCATATCTGAAGACCTAATGACAGGTGAAAGAAAACTTGCAGCTACTTCATTCCTGACATTTGTTGCCTTATCTAAAGAAGGCAAGCCTGTATCTATCCCAAAAGTCGTCCCTAGTACACAAGAGGAAATCATGCTTCATGAAAGTGCGGCAGAGAGAGCCGAAAACAGGAAGAAGAGAAGGAAAAAAAGCAGGGAACTTGCTAAGAAAATGGATATAGAGCTTCCATGGTAGTAGAAAGGATCCCATTCAACTGACTTGCTGAAGGAACCCACCCGAAAAGGGTGGGTTCCTTATTATTTTAGGCAGTCGACTAGATTTGCAGTCTTGTATTCACGTTAAACTGTCATTCATTTTCCTAGTAAACCGGACAGATGCTTTCTTCCGTTTTTTTTCGAATGTGAAGATATAAGTTGATCGCACATTGGTTAACGATTAGCATTGTTACTGCAATATGAAGATTATAAAAACTTAAGTAAATGCAGCTACAAACTGATCGTGATATCCCCCTTCTTTTTCGTCTCCAGGTTTTCAATCAATGTTCTAAATATCTTCAATGATTGCTGGAATATGGGACTTTGAAAAAATGTATAGAGGAACGTAACAATAAATACCGGACCGCCTAAAAAATAACCAATTACCAATATTATACTTTCTACAATGATCCTGGCTTGACTTACAGATAATCTAGTTTTATCAGAAATGGAGAGCATGAATCCATCGCGCGGACCTGCCCCAATTCCGGCAGCCACATACATTCCACCACCAATTCCTGTAATGGTGATTCCTAATAATAACAACAGAAGATTAACCCAAAGATACGGCGTAGCTTGAGGAAGAATGTTCAGCCACAGGAAAAAATCCATAATAGGACCTATCAAGAGAGCATTTAAAAACGTTCCGATGCTAATATACCTGCGATCCACCACTAAAGAAACAAGGACAAGCAGTAAGCCACATGCAACACTCCAAGTTCCAATTGTCCAACCAAAACGCTGAAAAAGTGCTACATTCAGAACTTCCCATGGATGAAGTCCAAGAAATTTCACCTTCACTGCGATGGCGTTTCCAAGACCAAAGAAAATTAATCCTAAGAAAAATAGAATATACCTTATAAATTTAATACCCACCTTTTCACCTCTGTACAGATATAGGTTATCTTACTTTTGATCATTAAGAATGCGAAAACAAGGTCCGCAGAAGTCAAACCATGTATATTTGTCCTCTTAAAATTAGGCATCGGTAAAAAAGATGCTGCCTCTCCAAACATCTTATTTAACTTTTACTCCTGTTAGTAACAGTTAATCTAAATGCATTACAATTTCAAGTCCTGTTGGCTTTTCCTTTAAGGTATCGCTATATTCTTTAAATACTAAGTCAAGTCCTGAAATATCGTCAGGTACCGGAGGTGAAACAATGAAATTGTATGTATAATAACCTGTTGAGCCTCCTGCTCGGTCCTGCCTGCAATCGTATTGTTTCCCTAAATATAATTCAAATGTATTGTTATGATGTTTATGAAGTGTGTCGATTGGCGAATCCTTTGTTCCATCCCAATCGATATGAAGTTGTATTACACTAGCATTCTGGTATTGCTTTATAACTGTAACGGAATATATGCGTTCACCATTTTCAACCGAATTTAAAACAGATAGGTGCTTTCTGTATCCAGCAGGCTCTATTCGAGATTTAAATAGGTTCTCATATCTCATAGTCTCGAACAACTGATTTAAGTAGTCTTCATAAAGCTCATATTTTGCACCCCACACAGAGATCACTTCACTAGACGGAAGACCAGGATTGTTGTTAGAAAGAGCTTTGCGTTGTTTTAATAGAGCACAAATTTGTTCATCAATCGGAAAAAGTTGTTCATTATAATGGACTGTTGGACGGGGATTCAAACTCATTTTGATCCTCCTCTTTTTTATAAAATTAACATTTATAATTACTTATTCTTCCAATCCAACTAAATTCCTTCTTCTATCTTCTCTGTTTGTCGAATTAAAAAAGTGTGCAGCAGCCGACACTAATCTTTATATCAAGTTATGATTAGTTAGGATCCATGATCACCATTTAAAAATATACTGTTCTTCGATTGAAATGCAATGGACTGATAAAACGCGAGCCTTAAAGAAAGAACACGGCGATACATGGTAAATGAGCAGATGGTTCTCAGCATAAGAGAACCATCTTTTTTTATTCACTATTTGTCCCCTTTTTGTTCACCAAATGATCAATTCCAAAACGATAATGATGCCCTTTTCGGAATTATAATTACTCATGTACTAACAACAAGGAGTTGGTAGTAATGAGAAACAGATTGATTGATTTTGTGCTAGGGTTGACCATCTTTTGTATCGAATGGACCATCCTATTTTTACTTAGCTCCGGCAAGGAAGTTAAGTCCTGAATCGCTAAGATAACACTTTTATAAACCAAAACAAGAAACTCCTGGGAAAAAGGAGTTTCTTTCTTTTATTGCTTTTGAATTAAAGTACCATGTTTCGTTCTACTCACATTTACCGCGTCATTGGGTTCAACAGATTGGTAAACAGCTCTTGTTACAACTAATTTTTCACCATCAAGCTGGAGCCAATATTGGTTTTCGACTCCAAAATTTCCATATATATTGCTTACAACCTTCTCTACACCTTTTTCGGTTATGGTTCCTTGATTTTTTTGCAGCGAAAATTCAGCGTAAAGATAATCCTCGTAAGCAAAGGATAATAATCCAATGCAGCCAATCCATAAAAGGATATGAAGTATTTTTTCCATGTTCATCACCCGAGCTTAGCTTATGGAAAAAAACTGCATTTTAATCAGAGAAGATGATTGTATGTAAATGCCCCCCAACCGTTTTACGAATTACGAATTGCCCATGCAAGAAAAACCCCTGAAGTTATATTAAACTTCAGGGGTTTTCAGTGTATAAATTTAAAAGTCTTTCTCAGTTTCTCGTGTTGTAGGATCTTCGATTCGATTCTGTGATTCTGGGATTGCATCATAATATGCTGTGTCTACGTCATGGATAGAACCATCTGCAAGTCCCCTGAACACTTCAAAAAGTGGTACTTTTACAGTCTCTTTAAGCATTCCCGCCTGCTTTTGGCCAAGCGTCTGGCTCTGACCTTTAATTTCAATCAGCATAATGGCCGCGTCATTTAAGGCAAACGCACCAAGGGCGGTTCCTGGAAGGTTTACATCTGGATACTTCTGAATGGCTCCAAAGTGTGAGAATCCTCTCTGCAGCGCCTGAGCGGAAAGTGCATTAACCTGCTTTCCAAGCTTCTAAACATCTTCATCCACTTCGTACTGTTTACCACTGAATGGATCCGTGTAAGGATCGGCTACTACTGCAGCAACCTGAATTGGTACGGAACGATTATCTTCCTCTGTTAACGTATTAAAACCACGGTGGTGTACATCAACAAATACATCAGGCTTAAATTCTTTGAAAACGCTCGTAACAGTTCTAGCTTCTGCCTTTACATAAAAACCTCCGTAATTGCTGTTATTGGGTTGCCTTGCTATTCATGAATGAAGCAACTTCTGCTTTATCCTCATTCTCTACCCTGAAATCAAGGTTTGGATTGTAATCACTGTTTATGTAAGCAATTATAGGAAAATTATGTTAAAATGTAATTATCTTAATTTAGGATTGGTGAGTATGGAACAAACAGCTCTTTTATTAAAATCAGAACTAATAGACTTGGATTTTAAGCAGCCGGAAAAAATTAAAAGTAAAGACCTCAATCAACTAATTGAGCAAATGGTAAACCATATAGGTTCTACCGACCCTGAGTTAAGAGACAAGCTGATTTATACTTCATTTTACTATTTAATACAGCGAGATTACCTTAACGAACAACAGATGACTTATTTAATAGAGACCTGTCTAGATGAGAAGCATCTGTTTTTAAGCATCGGAAGCCAGGATGATGATACAGTTTTCACCAGAGCATTTTCTTCCCTTGTTGTTGCCCTTATCTTAGGAAAAGACCGAGAGAATCAATTCCTGTCCACGGAACTTACCAAACGTACAATCAAGTGCAGCATGTTTTATTTGCAAGAAGAAACAGATACCCGGGGATATGTTGAGGGTAAAGGATGGGCACATAGCATTGCTCATGGTGCAGATTTATTGGATGAAGCGATCAAGCATCCCCTCTTTGAGATGGGCATAGTTAACGACTGCCTTGATACGATAAGTAGCTGTTTATTTAAGGAAGCAGTCTACACTGACGGCGAGGATGAAAGACTCATTTATTCAATTGAAGCTCTCTTAGAAAAGGGAATGGATGAGAGAATTCTAGAAAAATGGATTTTCAGTCTATCTGATTATCTTAATGAAATTCGTAATCCAAACGGGTTTTCTTTATCCTACTTTAGAAAAAAGACTAATCTAAGCAACTTTTTGAAAACCTTGTACTTTCGTTTGATGTTTAAAAACGATGGGGTTAGCACGAGGAAAACAATCATAGAGATTTTGGAAACATTGCATGAGAATTAATCCAATAAAACAGTCGCAGTCGAGTCCACTGCGGCTGTTATTTTTAACCTTCTTTTCTATCTTTACTATAAATATCATAACAGCTTTAATTTCATCCCTTCATGTGTTGCCGTGAAACCTAGCTGCTCATAAAACCGTTTAGCATCAGGTCTCTTTTTATCCGTAGTTAATTGAATTAGATGACACCCTCGCTCTTTCGCCCGTTGGATTGCCCATTGAATCATTTTGCTACCTAAACCAAGACCACGGTGTGATGACGAAGTCCTTACACCTTCAACCGTAGCCCTCCAACCACCCTGATGGGTAATATATGGGGTAAAAGTAATTTGCTGCACACCAATGATTTGATCACCAAGACATGCCACAACCAATTCATTGTTCGGATCACATTGGATCGCACGAAAAGCGTGAAAATAGCTGTCGGGAAGAGGTGTTTGATAACACTCCCTCTTACTTCCTAAAATATCATCTGCAAGCATTTCAACTATTCGGTCAAGGTCTTGCTCTTTGGCTAATCTGAAGGTTACAGTTTGATTCATATTGACCTCCCATTTTATTTTTAAAATAAGTTCTTGAACAACAATTTTATTAGGCTTTTAGATCACTTGTATTCATCTTCTATATTAAATAGGCTTTAAAAAACTTAACATTAAAGAGATAATGACTACTTATTTTAATACAGAGTAAACAAGTATCTCTTTTTCCCATTTATTGATTTGCTTTTTTACGGACATGCCGATTCGTTCAGCAACCTTGGCGGATGGGATATTATGAACATCTACCAATGAGATCATCTCACTTTGGTTTAAGTGCTCGAAGCCATATTCTTTACAAGCCATTGCCGCTTCAGTGGCATATCCCTTTCCCCATGCACGTCTAACAAATAGATAACCAATTTCCATTTTTATTTCTCCATCAACTTCCTGAGGCACTATTCCGCATTGACCAAGAAAATCACCTGCCGCTTTATCCTCAACAATCCAGAGACCTACACCATATTTAGCATAATTGTTTAAAGTCCAATTAATCCATTCCCTCGTCTCGTTATCATTTTTTGTGGAAGGATAGTATCTCATGGCCTCAGGGTCCGAAAATATTTCCAATAAATGATTTGCATCATGTTGGTTCATTTTTCTTAAAATTAATCTTTCTGTGCTGAGGATTGGAGCACTCATATTAACCCTCTTTCCTTAGTCATTTTTTTTATGAAAACAATATAAAAGAGAGTGATTCATTTTTTCTTCTCATTCCAAACTTTACTTCCATATCCAACTGCAAGAACGCTAAATATACTGGCAATTAGAATAATCAGAGCGGTCATCTTCTCAACTCCTTTAATGTCTCTATTTTACCAGTGCTGAGGACGTAGCAAACTTGCCGGTAGTTTTGTATATGTATCTCCTTTAGCCGAATTAACCTGTGCCTGCGTGAGGAAAAAGCTTCCTGTTAGATCTGCCCCGCTTAAATCGGTGTCTCTCATGTCGGCCCCGATAAAATCACAATCCCTTAAATCTGCTTCACTCAAATCAGCTGCAATAAGGAGAGCTCCTCGTAAGTTTGCTCCTCTCATGTTAGTACGCCGCATTTTTGCACCTATAAAACTGCTGCCTCGTTTTGGCATTTGCTTCTTATTTCTAACTTTTGAACGGACCAATTCGCTGATCTGTAAAAGCAAATCATTCACTATCGCCCTATGGGCTGGAATATCCAGGCTTAGAATTGCAGAAGAATCCTGGTTAGTAAGGATTTCGGTTTTTTCGAAGGCAGACAATAAATCGTTATGGAATGGCTTTGCTTCCTTAAAAGAAAGCGCCTCATGCAGATAACACAGCATTTCATGAAGCTGTTGCATGATGGGAAACACATCAAACATTTCCTTTGCAGATACAGAATTTTCTCGCCAATCTTTCCCTCTATACGTCACCTGGGAAACCTTTTGGCCAGCGCCGAAGCATTCATATACCGTACACCCATTGAAACCATTGCTGCGAAGGTTTTTATGGATGCTGCAGCTGTAATCATTTTGCAGGTTTTGACAGGGAGTACCACCATCTTTATCAAAAGCAAAGTCAGCTGACTTCGCATATGGCAATGCTACACAGCACAAACCAAAACAATTTGTACAATCAGCACGTAAATCTTTTAGTTTATCAATCTTTAATTGGTTAGGCACATCTTTCACTTCCTCTAATAAACTTTACAAAAATCCAGTTTTTATATTGTTAAATATGAATTCAACAAATAACTTAACACTTCCTTTATATATCCCCTCGTATCTTTCCAACAAAAATAACCTCGGTACAATACCGAGGCTAAATTTTAACTTCATGATTAATAAGAACATATACACAACTTCCAATCAGTTGTTGCTCATTAACCACATAAATTTCTACTAATTTTATATTCTGCCTTAAGTTCTTTTTCTAAAAATTCCGCTAGCTTCAGCATGCCAAATTTCCCTGCCTTTGCTTCAGCATCTGAATTATAGTTGGTATTTGTATTTATGTCATAGGTGAAAATTTCTCCTTGTCCATTTCGGATAAATTCGATTCCAGCTACACTGATGTTGTTTGCTTCAAGTACCTTTTTATATTTTTCTATAATAGGGTCATTGAATCCTTCGATGATTTGGAACTTTGGCTTCTCTTCGACTTCCTCCCCTACAGGGCAGAAAAGATCACCAATCTGGCATGCATCTGCGGGGCACAATTCAAATCCTTCTGATGTATCAACTCTAACACCATATTCAAACTCACCGCCAACAAACTCGCATCTAGTGATATAGCTTTCAGGCGAAAGGATATACTCCTGGATAAGAGTAATGCCGTCAACCGGTTCTTCAAAGAAAGCTCCCTCAACATATGTCTTCAATGCTTCAATTGATTGAAACAGCTGGACACCCAGGCCTTTCCCTGCCCGATTATGCTTTGTGATAAACGGTCTTCCTTCAAAAGCCCTCACTGCCTCCAAAATATGGTCTTTTCCTACAGCCGCTATTGTTTTGGGAGTCCGGACGTCATGTTTATTCAACTCCAAATACTGCTTGACCTTGCTTACTTCTAATTCAAGAGCCCTTGTTCCGTTATGCACCTTCCGTCCGTGAGCTTCCAGCCATGCTAAAACCTGCGAAGCATATTCAGGTGCATAGCGATGCCCTCTTGTATGGGACGATGCACTCATCCTGCTATAAAAAATTCCCTCAGGCGGCTCCGTTGTTAAATCCAGCACTCCTTGATCAAGATGCCATTCTTCATACGGCACACCCAGTTCTTGAAGTCTCTTTGTCAAATGTACTGTCCACTCGTTATTTTCATGAATTACATATACTTTGCTCAAATTCATTCGCTCCTTAATAAATTACACGTTGAATTTTTTAAAATTAAAATGACTTCTATACCAAATTTAATTTCTCAGAAAAAAACAACTCAAATATCACGCTGAGAAAATAATTCTCCATCAAACCGTTAAAATATCTCTTTTTCCCTCGACAAGTGGCATCACTTCTTTGGCGAAACGTTCCATTTCCTCTAACTGAGGTGAGAATTGCAGGAGAAGCAATCCTAGTCCTGCCTCTTCATATTGTAAAATCCGTTCCGCAATCTGCTCTGGTGTGCCCACCAAATTTGGCCGCAAACCGCGATTTGATACGGAATAATCCTGAAGCTGGATCTGCTGTTCGAGCTGGGATTTGCTCGTAAAATCCTTAAATCCTGCATAGGCGCTAGATTCTTTTACATTCGTGATTCGCGCTAATTCAGCGTGCGCTTCTTCCTCGGTATCCCGGCAAATGACATATGCGGCCATTCCGAACTCCGACAGTTCTGCATTTCCCGTAGCAGCTCTACGAATTCTCATATCGGAAATTTTCCGCTGAATTTCTTCAACCGTTCCTCCATGCATCACATAAGCATCGCATTTCTCAACAATCGTCTGTTTCCCCTTCTCACTTTCACCGCCAGCGTACAAAATTGGATTTGGACGCTGAACCGGTTTCGGAAAAAGCTTTGTATCTTTCAGTTGATAAAATTTTCCATCGTACGAAAAACTTTCTTCGCTCCAAAGTCCCTTTAGAATATCTATGAATTCAGTGGTCCTTTCATATCTCTCATCATGCTCGGTAAAAATGCCTCCGTACTGGCGAGCTTCTTCTTCCCACCAGGCAGAAACGACATTCAGAGTGAAACGTCCTTTGCTGATGTTGTCAATATTCGCGGCCATCTTTGCAGTGATTGCCGGGTTGTGAAAACCAGGACGGACTGCAGCCATTATTTCTATTTTTTCCGTAACAGAAGCAAGTGAGGCAGCCGTGGTCCACGCTTCAAGTGAATCATGCTCCGGCCCTTTAATATCATTTAAGTACAGTTCGGCAATTAAGGTAGTAGAATACCCCCATTGCTCTGCTGATTGTATGACGCTTTTGGCATAATCAAAAGTCGGTGGCATCTTTTCATCCTCAACATTCCTTAACCATCCGCCAAAAATCGGCAGCCAAAATCCATATTTCATCTCTTATCTCTCCTCCGCTCACGCAATCTCTACTTTACCAACACATTAAGTTGGGATTGTTTTTAAAAAGATAGAGACTTACAAAAGTCTCCCCAAAACAAAAGCTCCCTTCACAAAGAAGAGAGCTAACCAAAACTCTCTCCTCATCTTTCGAACAAAAAGTTCGCAGGAATTGGCACAGTGTTCAAATTGAACCTGTTGCCGAGGTTTCGCAGGGCCTTTCCCTCCACCTCTCTTGATAAGAAGAAACTATGTATTAAATTTTAGTTTAATAAAGGGATAATATTCTAAATTTAAATAAAAGTCAATTCGTAATTCGAAATATTTTAATTATTATAATGAATGCTCCATCATGAACCGGTTTACCCGCTCGGTTGCTTCAGTTAGTCTCTCAGGTGGTTGTACCATCGCAATTCTTACATAGCCTTCCCCTTGTTTGCCAAAAGCGTCACCCGGGACGACTGCAATGCCTTCCTGCTCAATCAACTCGAAGGCAAAATCACGGGATTTCCAACCTGCAGGGATTTCTGCCCATACAAACATCGTTGCAGGAGAATTAGCAACTTGCCATCCGCTATTTCTTAATCCAAAAACTAAAGCATCCCTACGAGCTTCATATTGCCTAACCTGATCCTTTAGAAACGAATAATCAGAAGTCAAAGCAGCAACTGCTGCCATCTGGATCGGATAAAAGATCCCATAGTCGATATGTGATTTAAAAGAAGCCAGAATGTCAATGACTTGTGAATTGCCTACCACATAGCCAATTCGGCAGCCTGCCATATTAAACGTTTTCGAGAGCGAATTGAACTCTACTCCTACTTCCTTTGCACCAGGCACTGACATGAAACTGATTTGCGGGTTTCCGTCATAGATGAGCTCAGAATATGCAAAGTCGTGGACAATCAGGATATTATGGAACTTGGCAAACTGGATAACCTCTTCAAAAAAGCTTTGATCAGCAAGCGCTGTTACAGGATTCCCTGGGTAGCTTAAAACCATCATTTTCGTTTTTTGTAAGACGCTTTCTGGAATTTCGTCTAGTTTAGGGAGGAATTTATTCTCCACAAGTAAAGGCATCGGATGGATGAGCCCGCCTGCAATTGTAACACTAGCTTCATAGATTGGGTATCCGGGATCCGGTACAAGTACATAATCACCTGGATCAATGATCGCTGTGGCAAGATGAGCAAGTCCATCCTGAGACCCCATCAGTTGCAGGACTTCATTTTTATCATCCAATTCAACACCATAACGCTGTTGATAAAAATATTTAACCGCCTCATTGAATTCACTGATTCCTTTCAATGTATACCCGTATCTTCCAGAATCCTTCGAATATTCAACCAGGGTATCAACTACAAAAGATGGTGGCGGGAAATCCGGACTCCCAATGCTAAGATCGATGACATCTTTCCCTTTCAAAAAAGCAGCCTGCTTTCGATCTACCACCTCCTGAAAGATGCTGGAGGTCATTTTTCTAATTTTTTCTGATCCGAAGAGATTCATGGACATTCCCCTTTACTGTGAATTTACGTCATGTTGTTGTTCTTCGAGAATTCTAACTTTTTAAAATATAAATTCGATTATAACAGTCTCACATTTACAGTTCCAGAATCTTTTTCTATTCTTCAGAATTTTTAACTTAATAAAGTCTTCTGTACAAGCCAATCAGTTGTTGTTTTTTCAAAAGGCATAAGATTATCCTCATTGTCCATTGTAGGATTCAAGCTTTTATTCATGATAAAATGATAGAAACGTTAAATATAGAAGGAGTGTAAAACAATTATGGATACTCACGTTACTACAAAAATGAAAATTTCAAAACCTGCTCATGAGGTGTTTGAAGCATTTGTAAACCCAGAAAAGATGGCTAATTTCTGGTTTTCATCCGGAACAGGAAGAATGGAACCGGGAAAGACAATTATCTGGAGGTATGATGAATACAATGCAGAAGGTTCCGTCCTTGTGTTGGAAGTCGAGGAAAATAAGAAAATCGTGTTTTCCTGGGGAGCAGAAAATCAAGAAACAATTGTTACAATCACTCTGAAAGAGCTAGACTTTACGAGTACCATCGTTGAGGTTAACGAATCTGGTTTGAAAGCAGATGACCCTGAAATAGTAAATAAAATGCTCCAGCAAAAAGAAGGTTGGGTATATATGTTAACTTGTTTAAAAGGATATTTGGAAAATGGCGTGAGTAATTTGAGAGCATCATTGGTTCATTAAGAAGTAAAAATGACTAGGGTATTATTTCTAGGCAATACATAAAGAAAATAATACCCTATTATGTGGCGAATATTTGCTTACTATGTCAAATCAAAGGTCAAATTGACTTTATAAATGTTTCATAGGATACTGCATATTCCTTAAAGCCATTTCTTGCGTATAATTTTTTCGCATGATCGTTCCATGAATAAGCATGTAATTTAATTCTATTAATCCCTCTTTCTTTCATCCAATTTACCGTCTCATCTAATAGTCTTTGTCCCAGACCATGTCCTCTAGCGGCATCATCCAAAAAAAGTTCATCAAAAAGACCCATCCTGCCTGTTCCATTATCTGCTGCTTCATTTTCTTCAAAAATTCTTCCTAATGCATATCCGACTGGTGTGCCTTCTAATTCTGCTATAAGGATCAAGGTATCTTCATTCCTATTATTAAAAGTTTCCAGAGCATTCCTTTTAATTGAATGCATTACATCTTCATAATTATCGTATGTACATTCGCTATTATGGTTTTTTCGATTGAAGTTACTTAATTTAACTGCATACTCAATAAAAATATCTCTGTCACTATCTACGGCTTGTCTGATTTCTACTTTCATACACTTTCCTCCGGTTTAAGTTCTTTCGTTAATTCTAAGATTTTTCTCTACTATATTTTTCTAAATGATGATTTATTAAGAACTCTAGTATGAAATTCATCCTGATGACTATAATTCCATTTTAATGGTTTATAAGAATAAATGTAAAAAAAAATGAGCCGAGGAACAGCTCATTTTTTAAACAGGAATGCTAAAAGTCCCAGTAACTATTTCGTAATGATTTTATCAATGATCCCGTATCCAAGGGCTTCCTGTGCACTCATGAAATAATCACGGTCTGTGTCTTTTGCGATTTTTTCAAGCGGCTGCCCGGTCCGCTCAGAGATGATTGAATTTATATGCTCACGAAGCTTGAGAATTCTTCGAGCTGAAATTTCAATTTCAGTGGCCTGCCCCCTAGCTCCGCCTAGCGGCTGATGAATCATGATTTCACTGTTTGGAAGGGCATATCGCTTCCCCTTTGTACCTGCGAGTAAAAGCATCGCTCCAAATGAAGCTGCCATTCCGATGCAAATCGTGCTTATATCAGGTTTGATATATTCCATCGTATCAAAGATAGCGAAACCAGCTGAAGTTGAACCTCCAGGACTATTAATATAAATCGAAATATCCTTTTCTGGATTATCCGCTTCAAGGAAAAGCAACTGAGCGATGACACTGTTTGCCACCTGGTCATTGATTTCATCACCCAGCATGATGATCCGGTCTTTTAAAAGTCGAGAATAAATGTCGTAAGACCTTTCTCCCCTGTTTGATTGCTCGATAACATATGGAATTGTACCCATGATATTTCCTCCCTTTTCTGGTTAGGCTGCCATTTTGAAAGAAGAGAGAGAAGTACTTGAATGCATGGCCATAGCCATTTTTGGAGCAGCAAAAAGAGATGGGATATCATGTATATTTTCTAACAGGACCGTTGGATCTTGAGCTTGAAGAGATTCGCTCAGCAGGCTGGAAAGGAGTTTTTCTTCCTTTTCATTTTGGAATGAGTCCACCTCACGAATTGTCCCTTCTTTTTCAAGCCGTTTTCTCGCACGATGCAACGAGCCCTTTACTGCCATTTCAGTCATCCCTAGCAGACCCGCAATCTCAGGTGATTGAAATCGGAATGCTTCCTTAAGGATGAAAATAACTGCCTGCTTAGGTGTCATTTTTTCCAACAACAGCTCAACCGTTTCAGCCGCGCTGTTTTGAGCAGGAGCACTCTCTAGCCCTGTAAAATACTCAGGAATCCCTGGTACCTCATGCTTCCGCTTCCTGATCGTGTCCACCCAATGATGGTACGCAATTTTTTTCAGCAAGGCTGAATTAATTTGGGTTGACTCATAGTGCCTGATTGCCTTAATGATCGTTTCTTGAAACAGATCATCACCATCCCAGCCATTTTGAGTCAGGAATTGACAATACTGCTGCAGGCGGGGATAAAACTGAGTAATCCCGATGTATTCTTTCGGCTCCTCCAGTGCTTCCTCGGCCACCAATCGCTTGTCGGTTTGCATTCTGTTCACTCCTTTAAACCTCTCTGCCCCTATAACGAATGAAGGGAGAGAAAAAGATACGCCCTGAAAAAATATTTTATATTACAAGATAAGGTTACGATTCTAAATCATTTTCAAGCATTATATGAGGGGAAAAACTGATTTGATGTTATGTATAAATTTTATCTCAGTAAAAATGCTGTCCTTTTTCATGGCCATAAAAGCCCTCTTACCCATTCACCATCAGTGAAACTGTAATGGATTCGAGTATGCTTACGCTCCTCATCACCTTGCCAAAACTCTGCTTCATCAGCCTCCACCCGATATAAGGTCCATTCAGCACACACAAGGCCTGGCTCCCGATTTATCCTATTAAGCTGTAAACTGATTTCATCTTCTAACTGCTCTTTTTTATTTAAAATAGTACTTTGTTTTCCAGTAAGCGCGATTGCACGAGCAACTTTACCACGTTCAAGGAAATCCTTTGCACTTGCTTCACTGCCAGTATCAACTGCCGTTCCCCTAATACGCACTTGTCTGCCGATTGCCGCCCAATAAAAGGTTAAGCTAACTTTGGGATTGTTTTGAATCTGGAGACCCTTCCTGCTGTTTGAGCTTGAGGCAAAATACCAGCCATCTTCATCCACGTTTTTTAAAATCAGGATACGAGCATCCGGATAACCATTTTCGTCCACCGTTGAAAGGGTCATAGAATGAAGCTCTCGAACATCAGCTTCAACAGCAGATTCAAACCATTTCAGAAAAAGATCGTAGGGACTTTTAGGAAGGGAGTCTAGACTTAAGGAAGGAAAAGGACCTTCAAGTGTTTTTAACTCACGCAATTTTTTATTGATATGATCCATCATCTCCCTCCTTCTCTGAATAAAAGCTTACTTTTTGCTTTAAGTAGCAATATTGAGCATCATTAGTATCAAGATATGCCTCATCCCTATTTGATGGGACATCTGTGTAATCAATGATTTCATCAAATTGAGTTGCTGTAAAATCATAGCTCATGCCAGCAATGACATTATAAAAATGCCAACTGTTTTTCACCTTTGTTTTTTTAATTTCTCCGCCCAGGAAATCCTGGACAACTAAGGCTGTAACTCCGCATTGACCCTTTGCCGGATTGACCATACTTCATTTACTGCTAGATTGTATTGACCACGAATTGACCAATGCACGCTTCATTCTCTCTATTCTTCCTGTATCCCCGTCACTCATACTATATATCCCCTTACTAATTTCTCTCACTCACTTTACCACTCTAAAGCATTGGGGGTCTGACCCCCAGTACGGTGATGTGCTAAAGCTATTCTTTTAAACCACCATTTTATCCGAATCATTTCTCCTGCATTATTGTCCAATTTCTTCTATTTTCATTTGATCCCCGTCTAATGGTTCAGCATATTTAATCGATGATGTTTTAAAGGTCCAATTAACCAGGAAGATTCCTATAAAAATGAGCGTTCCTCCAGCATAGACATACCATTTAACCACTTCATCCAAAAGCACCCATCCTGTCAGGACACCGAAAAATGGTGCGAGAAATAAGAATGCACTTGTCTTGCCTGGATCCCCTTCATTGATCAAATAAAACCAAATTGCAAATTGAACAATCGAAGCCATGATGGCGAGATATAATATGATCGATACGGATACAAGATTAATCATCAGCTTTGGAATTTCAAGTGTAACCCCCATGATCAATAAAAGGCTCCCGCCAAATAGCATTTGATATGCCGTTAGCACCCAGACATTAAATCGGCTGCCCCACTGTTTGATCAGTATCGTCGCAATCGACCAGGATACTGCCGCTCCTAATCCAAAAAGTGTTCCCGCCGTTAACTGCAGATGGAATCCCAAAGTAACAAAAACACCAATAAAGCCAATTATTGCACCAAGCCATTGCATAAATCTGTAACGAATACCCAAAAATACTGTACCCATTATGACAACCATTAATGGATTGCTAAAAGTAAGAATGGAAGACTCCCCAGCAGTAATCGTCCTTAAACTCAGGAAGATACATCCCATCACACCCGCAGTCTGAAACATTCCAATTACAAAAACCCTTCCCCAATCTGCTAGATGAACTGGCAGCGTTTTTTTCCTGACAAGCACTGACATTATCAAACCAGCCAGTGTGAACCTGAGCCCAACTAATAATAACGGGGATACATACGTTAAGCCGATTTTCCCTACTGTAAAAGAAGAACCCATAAGGAACGTCGTTACAACCATAAGTACGCCAAATAAAAAAGGATGAATGCTGCTTTTCTTCTCTGTAATCTGCATATGTTCTCCTCCCTCAGAAGTTTTGATTTACTAAATATCTTGAACAATTATATTCTGCTTCAGGGTACTGATTTCCTTTATTTAGTGAAGTAAGTAAAGATGCAGCCCTGTTTTTTCAAATACGAAAAAAAGGACTTAATTTTGAAGTCCTTTCCAGTCTCTATATTAATGTCTTTTCTATATGAGATTTCCAGAGATCCTGTTATCTCTAATATGAAACTATTACATCAAATGAATGATATACGAGGTGATTTCTTTTATCTTTGCCTTCTTCCCAGCCCCGGTGAATGTATAGACATCACAAAACCCTAAGCTCGATTCATCGTTCATGATCATTTTACCATTGATAGAACTGGTTGAACCGTGAGTTATTATGTTTGATATATGTATTTCAGTAACCTGCCTGTGAGCCATCTCTTTAAGCTTCCTTAAAAAGGAATCCTTACCCTGGAGAGGTTTTTCACCAACTATCTCCCATACAATATCATCAGAAATATTCACTTTAATCGCATCAATTTCTAGAGATGCAAAGGCAATTGTTAATTCCTGCAGCTGTAGTTTTTTAGGTGCATTTCCACAATCTTTTGGACTGTTTACTTTTATTTTGTCAGTTGAAGAAATAAATTGTCCCAAGTGACTCTCTCCTTGCCATTATTCAAACAGATTCACCCAATTACATATTAATTCATTATAAATCACAGTTTACCTTCTCCCGTAACTCGTTAGACCTATGTAGGTGTAAAAACGCCTGTCCCTCAATATTAATAGGTAGGCAGGCCTATAACATGATCTAAATAAAGTTTTATTAGAGGGGTAGTGACATGATCAAATTTATCACGATCTTCAAGAGAAACCCATGAGACTTCTATCAAATCATCATTAGCTGCGTTAGATATATCAAGGCATAGTTCGCCACCAATGATCTCCGCAATGTAGGTGAACTTTGCATCTACTTCTAACAGCAGACTTTGGATCACTACATCATATCCGGTCTCTTCCTTGACCTCTCGTATGCATGCCTGCTCGGGAGTCTCATCATTTTCAATTCCACCACCAGGAAAATTCCAGACAATCCGCCCACCAGAAACGTATTGTTTGACCATCAAAAGTTTGCCATCGCGAATTATTAGAGCCTGAGAAACCATGCTCTTCACTCCCACTTACCAATATATTTTACAAGCTATTGACTTTCACAAAATAGTCCATTACCTTTTCGTTCTCTATCTTTTCATCCGTCTCAACGAATCCAAGATTTTTATAAAATTGAATAGCCCTTTCGTTTTCCGGGACAACTGAAAGACGAACTCTCTGGCAATCTGGATGCTCAGAAATAATCTTTTCTAAGATTTTTTCCATCGCGAGCCTTCCATAGCCCTTGCCCTGAAACTCTTCCCCAATCATGAACCTCGGAACCCAGTGCCGATCATAGTCTTCATTTTCTGGAATATACTCAATAGCCGCTAGTCCTACTACCGTTTCACCAGCACAAATAGCATAAGGTGTGAATTTGGAATCTACATAAGCCCACGCAATCGTAGCCAAATTCCTTGCCACAAACTTCTTTTGATCGTCAGAAACTTCCAATCTCGCACAGGCCCTTATATTGTCCTGAGTGACTGGCATGATTTGAATATTTATACTCATCTCTCTAACCCCCGTTCTTACCTCCTAAAAGAATTCGATAAAAAGTGGATTTCCCCTTTTCCTGAACATCTCTCTTTTCATTTCGATTTTCATAAATGTCTTTAGCCTTGGAGTTCATTCACCTCAACACCAACAATATCCACAAACTTAATGGACATAGCTGCCCCGTCTTTGCTAACCAAACGGACCTGCTTTTTAATTGGGTCAAGATAATGGACTAATCCTTGTTCTTCATATGTAAATCCGTCCTCCCACTTCGATATAACCACAGGATATGTATATTCCATCGCGTAACAAATGCGGTTTTCCAGCTCTTCGATTTCATACTCGTCCAGAATCGGTTTAGCTTGGCGGAGTTCATCGCGAGCGAGTTCTCGCAACGATGCCCGGTGTTCAGGTGCAAAGTGTGCCGGTAAAAACTTCAGCATTCCCCTGTCACGAATTCTCATTCCGATCCATCCTTTCAGGTGAGTTCACCTACATTATACCCCGAACAAACGTTCGTAACCATAATAATTTCTACGGAATGAATCATATTCTCTACAAATTCAACACTTTTTTCTACGAAATCCCTAGTCATTTCTACGAAAAGCTACTTTATTTCTACGATTTGCCCGTTAATCTCTACATTTACCAATTAGTTAGAAAAGAGCCTCCTCTACAAAATTTAGAGGACAGCAGCAGATCTCAAAAACATTTCCGATTCAAGTATGATTTTCCCTTCTTTCAACGGACGCTCCGCGGAAAGCGAGTGCCTGGAGCGGAAATCAACATTCTAATGTAACGCCAAAAAGAAAAAACCAGCATTAAGCTGGTCTAAGCAATTACTTCATGATATTTAAAATATGTCGATAATTTGGATTCTACATGAGATTTCCAATCATCTAGCGGAACATTCAAGTCCTGAAGCACCTTATAGGCATGAACCCAAGCGCTCATTTCGGCAGTTATTCTGTAAGACCAGTCATTCAGCCATTGATCATAGTCGAGTTCACCATTGACGAAATCTATTAAATGCCCGATTTCATGGGCAAAAGCATATATATTTTCCAGAGTGGTCGATAATGGAATCGTAATGGACATGTTTGGATTAAAATTGATTTTTTTCTGAGAGTCGAGAATCACCTTGCAGTTCAACTTTTCCGCCTCTTCTACTAAACGTAAAAAAGTGCCATATGTCACCATACCTTTTCCCCTTTATCCTAATAGTTTTTCTCTCTATTATATACATTTTCACAAAAAGGTATACCATTTTTTCTTAATATTCTGAGAAATCAAGTGTTAATTCCTTATTAAAAAACATTTCAATTTGGACATCTTTCCCTGCATATCTTGATAAAAGGTACTTTAAACTTGCGGGTTGAAAAGCAAGAAAATCCATGTTGTTATACCAGGAGAAACGCTCTTGTAATTTAAAAGGATTATTTCCAAAGTATTTAGAATATAAGTTACAAAAGTTAGTAAATTGGAGAGTGGAAACATGCCTTCATGATATAAAGGAATATGTAAAATATTTAGATGGTATTCATAAACGAACGATGCGATTTGTGAAAGTAATACCAATGAACTCTTAGATTGGAAGCCATCTGAAGATAAATTTTCTACCGGTGATTTATTGCGACATATCGCATCATCTCGAATGATGTTTCTTGGTATATTTGAACACGGAAAGTGGATATACACAGGACATGATACTTGTAAGGGGGCTTCTATTGAGGATATTTCAAATTATTTAGAGGCATCTCAAATTAAACTAACAGAGGGTCTAATAAAAGTTAGCAACGATATATTAACAAAAAAAGTTTTAACCCTTCATGGTCATGAAGTTAGCGTTTGGAGAATACTTATGGCAATTCCGGAACATGAAATCCATCATCGAGGACAAATCTCTACATATTTACAAATGAACAAAATCGAACCACCTCAAATTTTCGGATTAAAAATTGAGCAAGTTAAAACATTATAATTTTATGAAAGAGCTTTGGACCTCATCGTATATCCCAAGCTTTATTTTTATTTTAAAAGGAATCAAAAACAGATCTCACCAGGAACCTGAACAGGAGAAATAACAGGCGGAACGGAAGAATAATCAATTCCGGAATCCAAAACAAGACATCACTGATAAAATCCCAAAATCCGTACATATCTTCTTGTTTTTTCTTCCTTCTTTTTTCCGCCCGTTTTTCGATAAACATGATGCGCCCTCCCTATTTGTATATTATCCTTTTCCAGATCTGCATACTTAAATATAAGAATTTATTGTACATTCTATCCCATTACAGTCAGATACAAATACAGAAAAACCGCCAATATTCAATGGCGGAAAAAGCTTTTAGATATATTGCTTCATTTTGTCCAATAGCTCAGCGGAATCATGTGACAAGACTATTTCACCGTTTACAATGGCATAAGCTGAATTCCTGCATTCCTTGCATCTGCTTTGACATTCATACTCTTGAACGGTTACATTTTTCTGGTCTAAGAATTCCTGATAGCCAGCATAATCCTCTTCCGTTAAAAACTGCTGAAGATTTTTTTGGCAGAATTCAATCTTAACTTTCTTTTGTTTTGAAAAAAACTTTATTTTCATATGTAAAACTTCCTTTAATATGGAGTCTCGCATGCCATACACATCTTTCTGACACCATGAATTATAACAATAAAAGTAGATTTCCATAAGTCTAAATTACAGGAAATTAATTTTACAAATATGACATGAGCTGAAAAAGAACCACTAATTAAAAACGCAAGCTTCAGGTGTTACCTTGAAGCTTGCGTTCTCCTTTAATATATATCCTGCCTGATAAAGACAGTAAAGGACACAGCTAATGCCGCAAGACCCCACAACGTTAAAATCAAAAGTGAGAATCCTAACGACATCCCCTCAATCGGCGGAGCCTGCCCTGCCAAATAGCCTGTTAGATTCAAATTGATCATGAATAAATACTTAGCTGATTCCCATGATGAAACCATGTTCGTAAGGATTGCGCCTGAAATCAGGGCAGCGAGCATGACACCCATCCCTGCTGGTGTATTTCTGATCAATACGGAGAGCATGAACGTAAGGGTTCCAACAACAATCGCAACAAACCATACCAAGCTGAACTCCATAAGCAGGTATTGCCACTGGGGAATCATTTGTGCTGCACTTGTGTTCAGTTCGTTTCCCTCAGCACTGAAGCCAGTGATGACGGGCGCCGTCCAGCCCTGAAAGCCAAAAACAAGCCCAGAGATCAAACCAGACAATAAACCGAACAACACAACAATGACCGAAACGGAAAGAATAAGGGTAATGTATTTACTCATCAATACCTTCCAGCGCTTCACTGGCCTTGTCAGAAGTAGCTTCACTGTTCCGGCACTCCGTTCTGAGGATACAATATCAGCGGCAACCACCATGATCATCAAAGGAATCAGCAGATTTATCGAAAACTCGGCAAACACGCGCATAAAGGTCGGCGCGCCTGGTTCCATCGGATTGATATTATTGTCAAGATAGTACTGTTGCTGCTGGATACGCAGCAGCAGCTCACTTTTCCACTCGTCTGATATCCCGCTGCTCGTAATCCGGTTTTGAGTGTCGATAATTTGCTGTTGAAGCGTTGTTCTCCAGTCAACATCGCCAAAGCGCTCCAGCCTTCTTTCAATGTCCCTGTATTGGGAATAGGTGAACATAGCGACAAGGACAGCAATAATAGCGGCCACGACCAAAATTCTCTTCTTTCGTACTATTTTTAGCATTTCATTTCTAACGAGGTTAATCAATGGATTCACCTCCAGTCAGTTCAAGGAAGAGATCCTCTAAAGCAGGCAGCTTTCGATTCATTTCTTTTACCATGATTCCTTGTTCAACAAGTACCTTGTTCCATGTAGAGGCATCATTCTCGCTGTAGGTTGTGATTAATGTCCCGTCCGCTCCTTCCGTTACAGAGGTTAGTCCAGCTAGAATTTTCTTCCCCTCTTTATAGGGTTCAACCCTCCAAATGACACGTTCTTGCAGAGCAAGAAGAGAGTCGACGGTGTCCACTTTTATGACGGCACCTCTCGAAATAATCGCAACCCTGTCGCACATCAGCTGTATCTCGCTAAGAAGATGACTTGAAACGAGGACGGTTAATCCTTCTTCCTCTGCCAGGAAACGAATAAAGCTCCGCATCTCCCTGATGCCCATCGGATCCAATCCGTTTGTCGGCTCGTCAAGGATCAGCACTTTTGGTTTTCCTAGAAGTGCCTGGGCTATTCCAAGGCGCTGCCTCATACCAAGGGAATAGGTTTTTACAGGATCATGAATCCTTTCCTCCAGCCGGACAAGCTTGACAACCTCATCGATATAAGATGGCTCAACATTAGGGAGCATCCGGGCAAAGTGTTCAAGATTTTCCCAGCCTGTCAAATAGGAATACAATTCAGGATTCTCGACGATACACCCCATTTGGGTCATGGCTTTTGTAAAATCCTTCTCAACGTTATACCCACATATTTCAATCGTTCCTGAGGTGGGCCTGATCAATCCGACCAGCATCCTGATCGTCGTCGTTTTTCCGGCACCGTTTGGTCCAAGGAATCCGAAGACTTCTCCTCTTTTAAGCTCAAAATCAAGACCTTTAATGATTTCCTTTTTGCCAATCCTCTTTTTCAGCCCTTTTACCGAAAGCGTAATCTCACTCATTCTCCATCCCCCCTACCATGAAATCAGTGAAGCAACCCGTTCAGCAATCAGCCTGTAGCCTTCTGCGTTCGGATGGAATTTATCTGTATACAAATAATCATTCACGCTGATCTGGAACAAATCAAATGTCGGAACGAAAATCGTCTTCTGATCCATATCCAGAAGCTTGCTTGTCTCAAAGTTCCATTCACGGACAATATTTGTTGTGACCTCGGCATCATTCAAATCTATGAAGGGGTTATATAGACCAATTTGAAAGATGACAGCCTCCTTATTGATTGTTCTCAGTTCCTTTAATATCGCCTCAAGGTTCCTGATATAGCTCTGTCTAAGCGGGGCAATCTTTTTTGCATCAAGATTCATAAACGTTTGTCCGCTTTGAAAAAGATCATTGCCGCCAATCGTAATCAATATGTAATCCGCATTTTTGATTTGCCTTTGAATCTCCGCCTGCTTCACTTGATTTAACAGCTGCTCGGAGCGATACCCTTTTACCCCGTAGTTATGGAGCGTGATTTTTTCTTTAGATTTTTCCTCTAGCTCATCCACTAAATAACCAATATAGCCTTTTCCGCTCGCATCTCCAGTTCCTCTAGTCAGCGAGTCCCCCAATGCGACGACAACCTTCCCCGCTTTAGTTGACTCCTCTGCAGCTGGTTCGACTTTTTTTATTGCATCTGAAGCCTCGCCCCTGCTGAAAAATTGGTTCTGAATCGTCCAGCCAAGCCCTATAAGCATAATTAATAAAGAAAATACTGATATAATTAATACCCATTTTACAGAATGCTTCCTCACCTAATCACTTCCTTTTTATATAAAAATATTTGGGAAATCTCAGTATCAAGATTTTATGGCATAACATTTATTTTGAATATGATACTCATCTGTAATGTTATTTTATATTAGTTGTGTTCTTATTAAAAATGATTTCACTGTGAAATCATAATTTCAATGTGTTAATTAATAATCTGGCCATTTGATCCTGTATAAGTTTGTTTTTAAAGGAGATTTTAAAAAAATAAAACTAAATGCATTTTTTATAAACAAAAAAGCGCGCAGCATTTTTGCTGATCGCGCCTTTTAAATAGCAAATGAGTGATTGCCGATTTTTTTTACAACTTCACGAGAAAAGATCCATTCACTTGTAGCAGTTTCTGGGTTGTAAAAGTAAAGCAGCTCTTCGTTTTTCCCCTGATTGATCAGAGCTTCCTCTACAGCCTTAACTGCTTCCTCGCTTGCTGGTTCATTAATCGAGCCATTTTGAACTGGTTCAAAAGCATTCTTTTGATAGATAACATCCTTGATTGTGTCTGGGAATTGTTCGTGCTCAACACGGTTTAAAACAACATCTGCAACGGCAACCTTACCTTCATACGGCTCGCCTTCGGCTTCTGCCTGGACAAGACGTGCAAGCAGCTTCTTTTCTTCTTCGTTTATAAACCGGTTATCAGTCGATGAAGATACTTTCGTGTCGACCTCAACTTTTTTATGTGTCAATGTTTCAGCAGCCTTTTGATCTACTGTCTCAGCATTGAAATGGTGCGTAGGAAACACGCTATATGAACCAATAATGAGTGAAATTGTGACCACTAAAGAGAATAAATAATTCATTTATAAACCTCCTGTTTGTAGTTTTTTTTGATAAAAACAGGCCATTTACAAGGCTAACAGGTTTACAAGATAATCTCATTAGTGAATCATTGGGAGAATTTCCAGCCATGGAAAATGAATATTAGGACAATTTACTATTCATTTTTAGTATGATTCAGTTTTGATTTTCCATTTCCCATATCAGCATTTTCTTCATAAAAAAAAGTAATACTTATATTCTTTAACGTATAAAGCTTAGCAGTAAAAATATATAAATCCTCATAATTTCTTTCTACATACTCATCAATAATCATGATTCCTTTTCTAAATCGACCCACTAATAGCCGGGTATACTTTTCATCACAAGTAACTTGATTTACTCTCGAAAGTTCATCAGCTAATGATTGAAATTTAAAATCCTCAATCCACAGTTTTAATTGATAGATCCTATTTGAATAAGACTGTGGGTTGTTTTTATTATCGAGGGTTTTATTAACAAATTTGATAAAAACCCTAATATTTTCAGCAAGCAAATTCGCCTTTTGCATCTGGTATTTCATCTTTGCATCCCTCTTTTCCAGTCCATCAACTACAAAAAATATATGTTTCGAGACGAAATTTTAACACAGACCACTTTTCATCTCCCACATCATCTGCTATTCCTTGGCAATCTTATCTTTTGGATTCTGGACTTCAAAGATGACGCTTATTAATACATTTTTAGAAATCAACGATAAAAAAATCCCTTCGTTAAGTCAACGAAGGGGATTTATTTTGAGACTATTTACTACACCTTTAGACATGCTAATTCTTTAAAGCGTTCTACTGCTTTGGCCGAGTCGACCGAAAACCCCTGTTCATTCATCGTCTCTCCGATCAATTCAATGGCTTTTTCGAGCATTTGTTCAGTGGTATTTCCCATATGGCCGATACGGAAGGCTTTACCTGCCAAATGAGCAAGCGCTCCCGCTATAATGAGTCCTTTTTCAGCAAGAGCCTTTCGGAAAACAGCATCATCTATTCCTTCCGGATAAAAAATACAACTGAGTGTTGCAGCAGCGACATCTTCTTCTGCTAACGGCTTCATCCCATAAACAGTAAGTGCAGCCCTTACCGCTTTACCATATGCTTCGTGGCGTTTATATCTTTTTTCCATTCCCTCGGCAAGAACTATCCTCATTCCTTCATCAAATGCATAAATAAGGTTCACCGGCGGGGTTGCAAAGTATTTTTGCGGATCATTCATAATCGGAATCCAGTTATATATATCACAATAGTAGGCATGCACGTGCTTTATTTGTTCTCTTGCTGCTAAAGCAGTTTTGTTAAATGCGACAATTGCCAGACCTGGCGGAACACCAATTGCTTTTTGAGAACCTGTTAAAATGACATCAATTTTATAATTTGGATCACCATACGTCTTACTCATATCTTCTTCGATGGCAGCAGTGGCACAGACTCCGTCAAGAATAAGAAGAGCTCCGTGTTTTTTTATGATCGGGACAAGCGCATCCAAATTAGCTGCAACTCCTGTCGAGGTGTCCACATGAGTAATTGTAACAGCCTTATAATTCCCTTTTGCAAGTTTCTCCTCTACATCAATCAGACTAACCTGTTTTCCCCATTCAGATTGAATCACGTCAACTTCAATCCCAAATGCTTCTCCTAATTTAATAAAACGGTCACCGAAGTAGCCTTGACTGATGACTAAAAGCTTTTCGCCGTGTTCGACGGTATTGACAAGAGACATCTCCATTGCCAGCGTACCAGAACCCGAAACAACAAATACCTCTCCGTCTGTTTTTAGCATTTCTTTAGTTTTCTGGATCGATCTCAGATAAATAGCAGCAAACCTTGGGTCTGTGTGGCTAAGTGTTTCTTGAGCTAACGCGTCATAAATAGAATCGATGACAGGTGTTGGCCCAGGTATAAGCAGCATCTCTTTGTTATGCATTTTCCACCCTCCTAAATGACTTGATTAACCTTGTTTCATTATTAAAAGTACTTCTACATAATTCATTCATAACCTCTTATCTTTTTCTAAAAATTTGTAGACTTTATGACAATCTCATATTGAAAAGTAAGTCTACGACTGAAGTAATCGCTTGTATTGAAAAATTACAGCTCATAATATGCCGGAAAAGAAATATTATTTTTTTTGAATTTATCAATCATTAAAATAGACACGAAGCAAGTTCCATATGTATAGATTTTATTCATGTACTTTTCCTAAACCCATATTTTCTTCATAATACAAAAAAGTACCCGATAGGTAGCCTTTTTTAAAAGTGTCTACTCTATAGGGTACAGTTTAAATGTCTTGATAAAAATCATTACATTTTTACGGAACCATCCAATTTAACAAACTACTATTTTGCAAGTATGTCAAAATACCGATTATTACAACCAATACAATACTATGCTTAAATGTGAAGCGGAACAAGTCGGCTTCTTTACCAGCAAGCCCCACTGCTGCACACGCTACTGCAATGGATTGTGGAGAAATCATTTTCCCCGTAACCCCACCTGAAGAGTTTGCAGCGACCGCCAAAACCGGATCCATCCCCAGGGACTGTGCAGTAATCTTTTGCATATTACCGAATAATAGGTTTGAGGAGGTATCAGACCCAGTGATAAACACACCCAGCCATCCTAGGACTGGAGAGAAAAAGGCAAATAGTGCTCCTGTTTTTGCCAGAGTCATACCAAGTGTAGTACTCATGCCTGATGCGTTTGTCACATAGGCATACCCGACTACCGAAGCAATTGTAATGATTGGGAACTTAAGTTCACTAAGTGTTTCGCCGAAGGTCACGACCCATTCCTTCCATGAAATCTTAAGGATGAATTTCGATACTGCGGCTGCAAGAAGTACCGCTGTACCGGCAGCACCCAAGAGTTCCAGCTTATAAATTGCAGGCACTGGAGCTCCGGCAGAATTAATGACTTTATTACTTAAAAAAGGTACTTCAGGCATGAATGATAGCGCGTGGCCTAAAGAATTAATCGCTTTTAAAACAGCGTTTGATCCTTCATAATGACCTGCCAAAGCAAGCTTGATTGCTGGAATTCCCCATAGCGAGATAAACGCAGTTAACACCAGGAATGGTGACCAGGCTTTGAAAGTTTGTCCGCCTGTATACTTTACTTGCTGAGAAATACGAGCATCAGCAGTGACCGCGGCAGCCATTTCTTGTTCAGCTGAAAATCGGAAAATCGTTTTTGGTTTCCAAAATTTCAAGAAAACAGCTAAGGCAAGTAATGAAACCAGTGCTGATAAAATATCCGGAAGTTCCGGTCCCAGGAAGTTAGAGCTCAAGTATTGAGTCACTGCAAAGGAGATGCCAGTAATCAAGATAGCCGGCATTATTTCCATGGCTTTTTTGAATCCAGCCATGATGACAACTAAATAAAACGGAATAAATACAGATAATAACGGCAATTGACGTCCAACCATTTTGGATATTTCCATTGCTGGAATCCCAGTAGGACCTTCAACCGCAATGATTGGAGTACCGATCGCTCCAAATGCAACAGGTGCTGTATTCGCAATTAAACAAAGTCCTGCTGCGTATAATGGATTAAATCCAAGACCAACAAGAAGTGCGGCGGAAATCGCAACCGGAGCGCCAAAACCCGCTGCTCCTTCAAGGAACGCTCCAAATGAGAACGCTACCAAAAGTGCCTGCAGGCGTCTGTCTTCAGTAAGAGAAACGACAGAAGTACGTATAATGTCAAATTGACCTGTCTTTACTGTTAATTTGTAAAGGAAAACAGATGTAATAATGATCCAGCCTATTGGTATTATTCCGTATACCGCACCCTGGGTAGCGGACATGAATGCCATATGGGCTGGCATCTTAAACGCTACAACTGCTAGTATTAAGGCAATCAGCAGTGTTGTTAAACCCGCCAAATAACCCTTCATGCGCTTAATAGCTAAGGCCCAAAAGAAATATAAAATTGGCACAAGTGCTACCAAAGCAGACAAGGCCAGATTGTCTCCAACCGCCGTGAAATCTTGCGTGAATGTCATAGTAAACCCCCTAAGATAATAAACTTTTTTTCAAAAGTACAGACGGTGTTCCTACTTTTTAAAAAGAACTGTTAAATAGGCACTATGATGACTGGTTAATATGTAAATTAAGAACAAGGGGTGCCCTCACGAACGAATGTTTTAAACCTAACTTCGAAACCATACCCCCTCTCCGTTCCGTAATAAGAAACAACATTTCAAATTGTTGCTGTGGACGAAACATTGTTATACAACAATAATTTATTTGTTGTATAACAATGTCATCTCTTTTTCATTATACTAACTCTCTCCTTAATTTCAACAATTTTTAGAAAATTTGATAAATAAAAAATCGAAAGAAACATTTGACCAATATATCTTTAGTTGATAAATTAATACTTTTCTAGAATGCCTAATGAGCCCTGAAACAAAGTGGATATTCCTTCTGATAATTTAACTCCTATTTAGCGGTTATATTGGGCATCATCGCTTTTATACACCTATTTTTTAGAATTCATTGAAAGGGGCGTATAAACGTATATTCTTATATCCTTCTATACGCAATTTCCGTAAGATCCCTCTCCTGCTTTTACTTCTACTAACACTTAGCCAAATTTGAACAGACAATATTAAAGCCCGCCTATCTTAACCCTTAAGAATCAGGTCGAGAACTTCATAAAATAAGGCCAGAGCCACATCCAAACTCCAGGATGAAGCCTACCCTCATTGATATTTATTCGTATAGTGATTGCCTTTGGTCAATGTTAAAATATTTTGCTTAACCCCCTCACCTTTGTAACTCGGGATGCATGTTCTCCACTATATTTTCAGTGCCTGCTATATAAAAATCCAAAGTTGATAAAATTTTTAATTTTTGAAATAGTATAAAATTGACATAGAATAATCTATTATTCAAAATACCAATTGTAGAGTAAATAAATAAGGAATTTTGCATACTCAGAAAATGGGAGAAAACCAAATTCTCTCAAATTTTGCGATCCTTGATTATTAATACGGAGCTTTCTCCCTGCACGGAGCAGATGGTCGAATCCTCTTTTTTTGAAAGGTTTGTGTGTGCAAGGTCAGTTCTTCCCCAGGTTAAAGGAGGAATCCTCGGTTCTCCCAAAAGGGACGCATTAGCCTAAAAGGAATATCCCCCTAAATCCAAAGGATGAGCGGAAACTGACTCTTTTTAAAAAATGGAACTCCAGGAGGATGATCTCGTGAACATTGGATCACTAATTAACGGAAAACATTACATCAGAGATGATTACCCTTCAAATGAAATTCGTAGCCCTTACAGCGGAGAGCTGGTCGGAACCGTACAATTTGCCACGAAGCAACAATTGCTTTCTGCAATTGAAACTTCTCAACATGTTTTTAAACAAACAATGAAAAAAATGCCCGCATATGAGCGATCAGCCATTTTGCGGAAATCTGCCGACCTTCTGGAAAACAGACAGGAAAGATTTGCAAAGCTTCTTTGCATGGAAGCAGGTAAACCAATACGTGATGCACGTGCTGAAGTAGGCCGGGCTGTTCAGGTACTCCGTTTTGCCAGCGAAGAAGCCAAGCGCAACGATGGAGAGCTTATTAAAATGGATTCAGCCATTGGTGGAGAAGGACGGATCGGATTTGCGAAGCGCGTACCAGTGGGCGTGATTGCTGCCATCACACCTTTTAACTTCCCGTTGAACCTTGTGCTGCATAAAATTGCCCCGGCGATTGCCGCAGGATGCACTGTCGTCCTGAAACCAGCAGAAAAAACACCCCTTTCTGCTATGATTCTCATTGAATTGATGGAAGAAGCAGGTCTTCCCGCTGGGGCTATCAATGTGGTAAATGGTTTTGGAACCGATCTGGTGCCTAAATTGGTTACTCACGAATATATCAAAAAAGTCAGCTTTACCGGAAGCGGTACAGTTGGTTATAAAATTAAGGAGATGGCTGGAAACCGAAAAGTCACTCTTGAATTAGGTTCCAATTCCCCTAATATTATCTTTCCCGATGCCGATTTGAATGCGGCTGCGACCGGTTTAGTAAAAGGCGGGTTCTCCTTTGCAGGCCAAGCATGTATATCCGTGCAAAGGATTTATGTGCACCGGGATGTTTATACCAGATTTTTAGATGCATTTATTCCATTGGTGAAAAACCTTCAAGTCGGAGACCCTGCATTGGAAACGACTGACGTTGGCCCAATGATTATAGAAGAGGCTGCAATTCGTATTGAATCTTGGATACAGGAGGCTGTGGACAAGGGTGCTACCTTACTAGCAGGCGGGCAGCGGCAAGGAACCGTTCTCCAGCCTACAGTGCTGGCAGATGTTCACCCTACCATGAATGTAGTATGCCAGGAAGTATTTGCACCTTTGGTAACTGTATGTCCATTTGAAACTGAGGAAGAAGCAATAGCCTTGGCCAACGATTCAGATTTCGGTCTGCAGGCAGGCGTTTTTACAAACGATATTAACCGGGCTTTCAGAATGTTCGAAGCCTTGGAAACTGGCGGAGTGTGGATTAATGAAATCTCTACCTTGCGTCAGGATCATTATCCTTACGGAGGTGTGAAGCTCAGCGGGATTGGCCGGGAAGGCGTGGCTTCCGCCATAGAGGAAATGACAGAAGTAAAATTCCTTGGGATAAAATTAGCCTAATTTTCAATAACTGAATTCCCAGGCAAACAGCTATATTTTATAGAGGCTTCCATGGAAGTCTCTTTTTTTTCACCTCTTTTCTGATTATGGATTTTTCAGATGTCTTATAACAGTTTTCATGATCCGAAATCCCCCACGCAATATTCTCAATCTTTTTTTAAAAGTCAACAATTAACACAGCCTTTAAACAAAACAAAAATCCTAAAAGTGAATATTATTCGGCGAGGCCCTTGTTTAAATATGTATGTAAAATTCCCTATACAACGCAGGTACTTTTTTCCTAATATTCATAATTTTTAAATTATTATTTTATTAATAGTTGTTAGCATGTTAAAATGTCGTGGAAACTATTAACAAAAGGAGGAAAACCCTATGAAAAAGAAACAAGCACTAGGATACATAATTTCTAGCGGATTATTAGCCACTTCTCTTCTTGGCAGTTCAACCAGCATTTTTGCGGAATCAACAACCACCCCAAACGGTCCCTGGGTACAGGATGAACAGAACCTTTCTTTTGCAGGCCTAATGTCTAATGAACAATTGGAAGCCAAACTAAAACAAATTGAAAAGTCATCACAAGGAAAGATGGTACTGGATCAGTTCGGAACTTCCAATGATGGCTATCCGCTTTATGCTGCCAAATTTGGCGACAATGATCCCAATAAAAAACGTGTTCTCATTTATACTCAAATCCATGGCAATGAAACTCTGGGTACTGAGGCAGCAGTAGAATTAATGCAAAAACTGTCAGCTGGAGGAACTGAAGCGGAGAATATCCTGAAGAAGGTCAGCATTTGGTTTGTCCCACGAATTAATCCTGATGGAACAGCCAATCAATACGAAGGAAAGCCATATCCGACTAGATATTCTCATCAAACATGGAAGCCAGAAGAACTAGGCCTGCCGGCAGACACAAAAGCTCCCTGGTATTACAATGCAGAAGGAAGCGAAAGAGGACAAAATAACGATGGAAAAGTTGTTTATGGAATCCCTGGTTTTGACCTGAATCGAGATTTCCATCCGAACTACGATTTTGATGTCAATGAGGAAATTGAAAAGGATGCAGCTAAAGTAGCAAGTATTTTGAAAGATAATAGTACAAACAATGGCTCTCAGGCTTCCTTAGTCTTTTCTCCTGAAACACGTGCACTTACAAAACTAGTAAAAGCATTTGATCCTGATGTAGCGATTGACCTTCATCACCGAGGATTCAATAGATTATCTGAAGAAGACAGCCGTTCAGTTTCTATCCAGCTGTTAGCTCAATTTACAACAAAGCCCTACACAGACCCTTTCAGTGGTAAAACATATGATCTCGACCCAGAAGTATTGACCTTAAGCAAAAAAGTAAACACAGTCGCTTATGAATCATTGCAGCGAGGTAATTCATCCTATGGAGCCATTCAGAAATACCCGACTGTTAACTATCCTGGCTCAGGCTTGGGTGCCATCCAGTTAAATGGTACAGCTACCATGCTCATAGAAATAAAAGGCCAAACACAAACCTTAGGCCAGAAACAAAGCGGCATGCTAAAAGAAACTGCAAAAGTACCAGTCTTGGCCGTTCTGAATAGCCTGGCAGATGGCTCTATTGAAAATGCAGATCCAGCTGTATATGATGCCATACCAGAGTTTTCTTTCCCAGTAAATCCTGGTGGAGATCACGACCACTAAGACCAATTTAATTGGCTGGCACCACGCTAACTAAATACAGCACAAAAAAACCGCACGAGTGAAATCACCGTGCGGTTACTTATGTAATTTGTTAGACTGCATAGGGTCGAACTCGATTAACATATTCTAATAACATTTATAATTGCTTCTATTTAAGAACTCTTCCACTACCTATTTATCATCCGGGTTTGATCCCCTCAGTATTCGGACCGCTCCCAACAATGATACTTTCTCCATCTAAGTAACTTTAATATTGAATTTTAGACTACTTGCTATGTAGTTTGGGTAATACGAAGAAAGTAATGATTGTTAACAGAATTTCAAACAAATGTAACCTAATTTGCTAAAAGATGAAATCTATTTATGGGATAATGACTTCTTCAAGGAAAAAATGGGCCTCCAGCATTTCTATTACGCTATCAGAAAATGTAGAGGCATCCATATTTAATGTTGGTTATTATTATTCAGCCTAGGTGGTGCAAGTATGTCAGGAACAAAAAAGAGAATAAGGGTAAAATGGAGTAGAGTATGGACCGCCTTTCTTCTCTTAAGTATCTTTTTAGTTGGTCTTTTTAATATATTCCAGTACATAGAAGGAACGGCAAAAAAATTAAATCAACCATTAAAAAAAGTTGAAGCAAATCAATCCTTTCAAGGAGAGAAAAATAAACTAGACGAAGTAAATGTTCTTTTATTAGGAAGTGACTCACGTGGAGAAAAACAAGCTCGAACGGATACGATCATGGTTGCACATTATAATCCACAAACTCATAAGGTAAAACTTATTTCACTTATGCGTGATATGTATGTCTCAATACCTGAACATGGTCAGCAAAAATTAAATGCTGCTTATACATACGGAGGTCCTGAATTACTAAGGAAGACCATTCAATTAAATTTCGGTCTGGATATTCATCATTATGCGATTGTCGACTTTAAAGGCTTCGAAAAAGCTGTCGACCTCCTTGTTCCCGACGGAATTGAAGTAGACATACCATATGACATGTCTCATGGTATAGGAATGACGTTGGAGAAAGGGAAACAGCAACTTCATGGTAAAGAGCTGTTAGGATATGTTCGTTTTCGTCAAGATCGTTTAAGTGACTTCGGACGGGTCCAAAGACAACAAGAAGTCATCACCAAATTAAAAGATCAAGCAGTAAGTCTACAAAGTGTCGTAAAACTTCCCGATCTATTGGGACTTTTAAATACATACATCGATACAAACATTGAAACCTCCACTCTCTTGACGATTGGAAAAGAAGTTTTGACCAATGAAAGTGGAGATATAGAAAGCATACGAATCCCTGAAGATGGAAGTTTCACAAATGAACGTTATGAGGGCATCGGAGAAGTCTTAGAAGTGGATTTAGATCAAAATAAAATGGCTCTTAATAGGTTTTTAGGAAATGACGCAAAGTAAAGTTTGATTTCCCTTCGAAACCCTTTAGATACATAATAGACTTCACCCTATTTATAATATTTATCAACGAACATAAATAAACCGCACGAGTTGAAATTTCACCGTGCGGTTAACTATGTATAGTTGGCGCGACCGCCTGGGAATCGAACCCAGCTAACCTGGCACGCAGGTCACAAGCGGTTTTGAAGTTTGCTAGCATCTGTTTCTCTGATGCTTTGATGTACCCTAAAGTATTGATATATCAAGGTTTCTTGTTTTTTGATGTTTCCTTGTAATTTCTAATTTTAAAAATTTGGGCACCAAACATGGCACCAACATTCACCTACGATATTAATAGACCTACTGTTTCCTAAACTGCAGATCGGAGGTTCGAATCCTCTTCGGGACGCTAATAAAACGCTAATCAGCCGGAAAGGTAGATACTGGTCGATTGCAAGGCTCACCTTCCCGATTAAATGGAATAGGAGCCAGTGGATGTGTTTATTTGCGGCTAAAAGGAATAATTAGGACCTTACTTTGTGTGTGTTCCACCTACATTTACTACTTCTTCTTGTTCCATATGTCTAAATCATATGTGGGGTTAATATTTCATGTAAACAGGAAAAAAAGCCTACACCTTTAAGATGATGGCTTTTAATGATTTCCAACAGATTCGAGCCAGCGCCCTGCCCTGTCAAGGTAAATTCATTGGTTGGAATATAACAGTTCTTAATAAGAATCCATTGTTTTAGCTGAAAGAGCAAATGGTATGAAAGAATATGGTTCCTTACCTCCACCTGCATCTTTATAAGCGTCCCATATGGAAAAAAAGTATACAGAAGGATAAAACATAATCCATTGATAGTCTGTATAATCAATCGCTTTTTCAATTTCACGGTTAGAACCAAAATAATCGTTCTTTTGCATCCACATTGTTCTAATCCTTCGCCAAGTTTTCGTGGTCAGTGGCAATAGGGGGTTGTTCCATCCAACCATTTTCTATTAAAAGATTCATACCATCTTCAGCGATTAAAGCAATTTCCATATTCATTCGAGCGTAATCAGCCGACAAGTCTCTTCTTTGACACATTGATAAAGCCTCCCCGTAATAACCAAGTGCCGCAGAAAGTAGTGTTGCTATATGGAAAAGCATAAGCTTATCAGAAAAGGGAGGTACGGTTGAATCGGTTACTTCTGATTCAAATATCCTTGGTTGATGGAGATTCTCCTCTTCTAACATTAAACCCAGTATATGAAAGTGTCTTTTACAAAGTTTTCGAGCACGTTCGAAATACTCTCGTACTTCTTTAGATTGGCATACTTGACTGAATCCTAACTCTAAAACCATTTTCACCATATTTTTTTGCATATTAAGATGTGCACCACTGATTTCGATTGCATTTATCGGTCTTCGCTTACCGAACCAACCAGTTAAATAGTTTTGTTTCCTAATAAAATCAATCTTTTGTTTGTTATTTAATGTAGGGGGCTTACTAAGAATTCCCTTAGATAAAGCGACGGCAGTGACCCTATCATATAATTCCAACGTTTGAGAAGTACATTCAATAAGATATTTTCTGACATCTTCTCGAATACAAAGGCTTGTTGCACCAGCATATCTAGTCAAGCCGTGTATCGCCATAATTTGCAAATAAATAACCTTAAATGTATCCGTAAATAAACTAGGGGCGTTTACAGTTACATCTTCATCTGTGAACCCTATTGGAATCGGATAGTTTTCTTGTATTAACAATTGTTTCGTTCTTTCTATATGGGTTTCTGATAATTCTAAGGCAAATTGAAGTAAAGCACGAGTATTTTCATCCGTAACATCATTTAAGAAATAACGAAGAACACAACGTGACATACTATCATTTACATATTGCGACCAGATGATTCCATATTCTGAGGCATTAATTTTATCTTGGTGATTAACCTGATCCATTTTTTAACCCTCCTAACTTTTACAGAAATAGGTTAACCATTAACAATAAATTATATTTGTTAAAAACTTCAGAGAAGATAAAATTTTTTACTTCCTCATACGAATCGACAACCATAAAAAGAAAAAGTATTCATATGTTTTAAAGGGTATAATAACTCTAGAGTTATTGTTTAATAACACTAAAGTTCAATGTGGAGGGATGTTTTTGAATACTTCATTAAGAGTCATAATGACAGCCCTAATTAGAGTGTTGGTTAGAATATATTTCTTAATTGAAAAGATAAGCGTTAAGTTATCTTCATCACTGAGTATGCCAACTTAACCTATGGAACAGGTATTCCTGATATATTTCTTACCACATTGTTAAAAAAAGTGAGCACTTTGTGCTTGCTTTTTTAATTTCTTTTATAACAAAACTGCTCCGTCAATAAAAAGGAATGCTGCCACATCAACTCCTTGTTCAACAAAAGTCCACTTTTGCTGAACAAGAAAGTTGTTTTATGTAGACAGGAGAGGATGAAGTTTTCACTTTTGATAAAACAGATTTACATAAATATGGGGATGCCTTTACATAATAATAGAAGGATATGAATTCCTTTGTAATAGGGAGGTGATTTGATGTTCTTCAAAAAACGAAAGATTAGAAATAATAAAGACAAACAGGCCGTGACTGAGAATTCACAAGATATTGGCCAGCTGTTTGCTAAGGTTAAAAAATCCAGTGATTTTAAACAATTTCCACTTACGGATGAATCGGGACATTTAATCATTTCTTACTACAATACACTGGTCGATCAACAACAACTCCAACAGAAAATTTTAATGATTTTCCGAGAGACCACTTTTGAACTAGACAGGCTAGAGAAAATTGATGACATAAAGAAAATCATCGCAATAGAAGATATTGTAATAACGGATAATCGGAACGAAGCTGAATCAAAGTTACTTAAAGGGTATGCGATACTTCAAATGAAGGAAAATGATCAAAGGGTTGCTTTAATTCTCTTATCTAATGATAAAGCTGGATTGCGTGAACAAAATAACGTTGAAAATGAGTTTAGTGTGGTGGGGCCACAAATTGGGTTTCTTGAGAATATTGATGTAAATATACATTTATTAAGACAACAAATAAATACAACTGATCTAATTACGAAGGAATTAAACATTGGTTCTACTTCAAATACTCGAGTTATTATTGCTCATATTGATGGGATTACGAGTGAGCAGCATGTTAATACCATGACCCAACGGCTTCAAGATATTGATTTTGATGTCATTTTTGATACTGCTCTGCTGCATCAAATTATAGAAGATGATTCTCTTACTCCGTTTCCTTTGCTTCTTCCAACTGAACGTGTGGATAGGGTGGTTCAAGCTCTTATTAACGGACAAGTAGCTGTTTTAAGTAGTGGGTCGCCATATGTCATTACAGGTCCTTCTACGATAATTGATTATTTTATTTCACCTGAAGATTACTTTCTCCCATGGATTCTTGCATCTTTTTTTCGTTTAATACGGGTATTCAGTGTCCTTTTCTCCATTTTTGGAACATCTATTTATATAGCCGTTATCACTTACCATTACGAGATGATTCCAAACGATTTATTCAGTTCACTTAGTAATTCTCGTTATAATGTCCCGTTTCCACCGGTATTAGAGGTGATTTTTCTGGAATTCACGATTGAACTATTACGTGAAGCGGGAGTCAGGTTACCTACAAAGGTAGGACAAACATTGGGAATAGTGGGCGGTATTGTTATCGGCCAAGCGTCAGTTGAGGCGTCCCTTACAAGTAATGTCTTACTCATTATAGTCGCCTTATCTGCCTTAGCTTCCTTTACTACTCCAATTTATAAAATGTCGAACACTATCCGTTTTTTACGTTTTCCTTTAATTTTCTTCGCATCTATTTGGGGGGGACTAGGTATCGTTATAGGGATTGCCTTTTTAATCATTCACCTTACACGGTTAGAATCTTTAGGAACACCATATACCGTTCCATTTTATCCTTTTAGGCCTGAGGATTTAACGGACAGCCTGATCCGTTCCTCTTATAGTAAAATAACCAAAAGGCCAAATTACTTACGTCCTAAATCAATTTGGAGATACCACCCACATAATCACAAAAAAAAGAAAAGTGATTTTGATGAATAATCAGGAAAGGATAATAAAGGTGAATTAAATGAAATTATGTTTTCTGTTTACTTTTAGCTTAACTTTCTTTTTATCAGGGTGTGGTATAAATGAGAGGATTATTGATGAAGTTCAGATAATTGAATCTCTAGGATATGATCGGGAAGAAGGCAAAGTCAAAGGAATTGCTATTTATCCTACTTTCGGAGAGAAGGATAATGTCAAATTGAAGATTTATAAAACGGTGTCTGATTCATATGAAGATATACTCCCGAGAATTAATGCAAAATCAGCCTATCCTATTGAGATAGGAAAATTAGATTTTGTATTGTTCGGCAAGGAATATGCCACACAAGGGATCGAAGATGTTATCACTAATTTTGCCCGAAATCCAAAAACGGGGAGTCGAATGCAGTTGGGCATTGCTGAAAACACAGCCGAAGAAATACTTCAAACCAGTAGCCATGTGAATCTTTCATTCCATTTAAGTGAAAAAATCAATCAAAACATTGAAAGTGGTAATTTGCCAAAAATGAATCTGCACATGTTTTTGAACAATTTTCATCAAGAAGGGAGGGATCAAATTTTACCTTACTTTATCCTAGAGGAAGATCAAATTAAAATTGACGGGTTAGCCTTATTAAAGAACGGGAAGTACATAAATCATATTAATTTAAGAAAGTCCTTTATTCTAAAAACATTAATTGATGGGTCTCAAAATGGGCAATATAAAACCAAAATCACACAAAATAAAAAGGAAGGTTTTATTCTCCTGAAAAACATGGATGCAAAAACTACATATACGGTTGAGAAAAGCGAAGGCATTCCGAGTATATTCATCGATTTAACCATCCATGCTGAGATTGAAAAAGCATCATCCTGGTTTGATTTGAAAAAAGATAAAGATATTGAAAAATTGAGACGAATTTTAAATGAACACTTTAAGGAAGAGGTCCAAAGTTTAATTTCACTGGCACAAGGATACAATGTAGATCCCATTGGGTTGGGAGAAAAGGTTAGAGCCACCTCAAGAAATTGGGACTATCAACGGTTTATGGACATATACCCAGAAGTAAAAACCACTGTACACACAAATATTTACATCCTAAATACAGGTATTGTAGAGTAAGTCTGCATGATAAGAGGAGGAACCACGTGAAATCATTACTAGACGAACGACATTTAGTATCTTCCTTTTACGTTTTCTTTCTGATCTACACGAATATTATTGGCATAGGAATCATGAGATTTCAACGAGATATAACGAAGGACGCAGGTTATGATGCGTGGATTTCCATCATTTTATCAAGTATAAGCATTCATATACTCGTTTGGATGATCTATCGTATTCTTGGAATTGCTAATAATGATGTCATACATGTTCACAAATTTTACTTTGGAAAATGGATTGGCGGACTGTTCAACATTTTTGTGATCTTCTACTTTCTTATATTAGCTTTCATTGTATTCCGTGTTTATATTGAAGTTGTTCAAGTTTGGCTGTTTCCCTTAATGAAGACATGGCAAATAAGCCTCATTCTTCTAGTCCTCATTTATTACGTTGTATCCGGTGGATTCCGCGTGATAACTGGAATGTGTTTCTGGGGAACTATCATACCTATTATTATCCTGTATCCCTTAAATTTTTTTTCATTGGAATTTGCCAATTTTTACAATTTTTTACCTGTCTTTAACCACTCTGTGAAGGAAATCGTATCATCCTCTAAAGCTATGTTGTTTCAGTATGTTGGCTTTGAGACCTTATTCATGTTCTACCCATTCATAAAAAATCCAGAAAGATCACAAAAATGGGCCCATTTTGGACTTTTGTTCTCAAGCTTACTTTATCTAATAACAGCGCTCATCACATTTGTCTTCTTTAGTGAAGGACTATTAAACCAGACAATATGGCCTACATTAGCTCAAATGAAAATTGCGAAATTCCCTCTAATAGAAAGAGTCGAATTTATCGTTGTTTCGATTTGGTTACTTCTCGTATTACCCAATATCAGTGTGAAAATATGGGCAGGTTGTCGTGCTATAAAGAAAGTAATAAATGTGAAACAACGTATAAGTCTGTTCATTGTACTGATCCTATTCTTTATTATAGCTAATGTGCTCATAGAGTGGAGTCAAATAGAGCGATTGAATGAAATGTATTCAAACATTGCTTTTTACTTTGTATATCTATATATCCCTTTTCTCTTTTTAACGATTAACATTAAACAAAAACTATCTAAATAGGGTTTTGATGCGAGAATAATTCGATAAGAATATTAAATTTTCCCGATAAAAAAACTGTATGGAATAAATTCTACACAGTTTTTTTGAAATTCCTATTAGATTGTCAGCAACTCCAACAAGAGTCCTTTTTTAAAATATATTTTTAAATAATATCCAATGGCATTTTCTTAGTAGGTTTAGGAAATACTTGATCAATTCTACTGAGATCTTCTTCCGTAAACTCAATTGTTGCTGCTTTAGCATTTGCTAAAACATGTTCATCTTGAACCGCTTTTGGAATAGCGATGACGTTATTCGAACGGATGGTCCAAGCAAGAGCGATTTGTAATGGTTGGACATTGTATTTGTCAGCAATATCATGAATAGTTGGATCGTTTAAAAGCTGTCTTCTTAAAGAGCCTCCTTGAGCAAGGGGACTGTAGGCCATGAGTGGCATGTTATGTTCCCGCTGCCATGGTAAGAGATCGAAGTCGATTCCTCTTGAACCTAAATGGTATAGCACTTGGTTCGTCACACAATTTTTTCCATTTGTAGTGTTCCATAGCTCTTCCATATCAACCCTGTCAAAATTAGAGACGCCCCATCTTAAAATTTTCCCTTCTTCACGTAGTTTTTCCATTCCTTCAATTGTTTCCTCTAAAGGAACACGTCCTCTCCAGTGGAGAAGATATAAGTCCAAGTGGTCTGTTCCGATTCGTTTTAAGCTGTTTTCACATGCATTTGAAATCTTATCTAAACCTGCATGATGGGGATACACTTTTGAGACTAAAAAGACTTCATTTCTGCGTCCTTTAATGGCTTCGCCAACTAAGCGTTCAGAGTCGCCATTTCCGTACATTTCAGCAGTGTCAATAAGTTTCATACCCAATTCTAAGCCGAGCTGCAAGGCTTTTATTTCTTTGTCTCTCATTTGGGGATTTTCCCCCATGTACCATGTTCCTTGTCCTAAACTAGGTAAAGAAGTGCCGTCAGACAGGGTTACCACGTGTTTGGCTAATGTATTTTTAATTTCCGCTCTTTTCTTTTCATCCATTAGGCTCGACCCTTTCTTTTATGTATTTGGGTATCATAGAAGTAGAATGTTAACCACTCTTCGTATAAAGTACTTATATATTTAGAATTTCCTCAACCAACAAAATCATTCTCTGTTACATGATATGGCCATTTCCTGCTTCCGCTGTGCAAAAAAACAAAGAAGTGAGGATGGCCTATAAGTGTCTGACACTTTGAGTCATCCTCACCACTTCTATTCTAAATCAATTTATCAATTGACTTTGATATTAAATGGATTAGATCAGATGAGCTCCTCCATCAATAAGAACCGATGTGCCTGTTGTAAACACATTTTTCACTAGGTAAACATAGGTTTCAGCAATATCTTTAGGTTGAGCAACACGTCCGACAGGTAATTGCTTAGCAATCCCATAGTACATATCTTGTCTTTGATCTTCTGGCATTCCGCCGTAAAGAGGAGTGTCAACGATACCAGGTGATACCACGTTTACTCTGATAGGTGCCAGGTCTACTGAAAGTCCTCGTACTAATCCATCGATTGCTGAATTAATGGAAGCTAGAGTCGAGGCACCTTGAGGAGGACGCACACCATATACACCAGAAGTTAAGGTAATAGAACTTTCATTATTCAAGTATGGAAGAGCAGCACGAACCGAAATATACTGCCCCCAGAACTTACTATCAAAAGCCTCTCTTACGGTTGCAATAGGCAGTTCGCTAAAGTGACCCATAGCGCCTTCACCTGCAGTAACCACCAGGTGATCAAATTTCCCAACCTTCTTGAAAAAGTCTGCAACCTTTTCCTCGCTGCGAAAGTCGATTTCATAGCCCTCTACGTTACCACCAAGCTTCACTTTTGCGTCAGATAATTTTGAAGCAGAACGGCTAGCAATAATGACTTGAGCGGATTCATCGAGAAACGCCTTAGCAGAGGCTAAACCAATACCAGATGTACCTCCTAAAACAACCACTCTTTTTCCTTTTAATGACAACGCAATAACCTCCTTTATTCATATATTTGTTTAACCAACTTGCGGATTCTGATTAAAGAATCCGCAAGTTAGAAATATTTACATTTTTACATCAGCATTATTATTTAGCTAAAAGTTTTAGTGATTCACGATTAAATGCTGGAATATCTTTTGGTTCTCGACTTGTTACAATATTTTTGCTGATGACAACTTCTTCGTCTTTATAATTTGCACCAGCATTTTTCAAATCGTTGCGAATGGATTTATAGCCAGTGATGTCGACCCCTTTTAAAAGGTCTGTATCGATTAACACTTGTGGCCCATGACAAATGGCAAAAACTGGTTTTCCATCTTGGATAAATGCTTTTGCAAATTCACCAAAACGATCGTCTTCACGCAATAAATCGGGAGAGAATCCACCAGGGATAAGCAACGCATCAAAGTCTGCAGGATGAACTTCATCAATGGATTTATCAATTTTTACGGTTGTGCCTTTTTTACCAGTTACTTGGTTACCTGATTGATTGTCAATCGTGATAACTTCATGACCAGCTTCTTTAAAGGCTTGTGCTGGTTCAGTGTACTCCACATCTTCAAATAGGTTTGTTATAAGTGTAGCGATTTTTTTACTCATGCTCATTCACCTCCTTTCAATGACAAAACAGAAGTACATAAATGTTTCCCATCATCTTAAAAGGGACTAATGAACATACTCAAGGTCTCTCTCAACATTGGTACTTAAAATGTCTTCAGTTTTGATCTCGAGTAATTTCTCTAGGAATCTTATAGTTCCTAGTACTACTTTAATATCTCCCTCTGTTTGAACGTTTTCCATTTTCTTTTGAACAATCAGTTCATTGATAACGTGTTTAAAAGCATCGGTCTTTATAAGCCATTCTCCAACCAGTTCCTTTGTTGTGTCTCTCTCTCCTTCATTTTTGACAGCAAATAAACTTTCCGTTTTTGTTTCTACGAGCGTTACGGAACTTAAATCGGAATCCATACGGATACGAAAATAATTTTTTCTACTGTCATAATATCTTTCTTCCTTTAATAGAAAATACTCTATCCCTACTGTGATTTCATAAAAGAGTTCTGTCTCTGTAGGATAATGAAGATCTCTTACATCAACACTTTTTCCAACGTCTAAATAAGTCTCCAAACCATATTGGGTACTAATGATTTTTGCATCCATTACATTCATGATTTCACTCCCTTTTTCACTTTGCGGATTGTTTTGATATTTTTAGTAGCTAGTTTACGAAAATCCACTCAAAATTTGGCTAATTGCTTTTTTCGACTTCATGTCCACCAAACTCGTTCCGAAGAGCAGCGACCACTTTCCCGGTAAAAATAAAGGTACCTACTCTAATGCTTGATAATTGTTGGTTATGACAACCGTATAAAGCACATCAAATTTTTCACGATCTAAATGATTTTAGAATTTCGCTGCTTTATATACCTGATTTTTTCTCCAGCTTGCACCATGAAAATGAACTTCCGGAAATGGTCATGACCACATTGAGGACACTGATCATTTGTAGTAATCGTTAAACATCTTTCGCAAACTTTTCGATGCTTTGCTTTTGGCCTTAACATAATCGTTTCATTCCTTTCTGTGTTCATTAATTGACGATCTATATTGAATAAGGTTCTATAACTTTCACCTAAAAACTGTATTTTATTTTATTACAGTTAAGATAAAAAAATTGATTTATCTTAAATTCGATCTTATTTACAAAATACAAAGGAGAATTATTCATTCCCTCTTAAAATGTCTAATGGTATATGTGTCTTTTCATCTTAACAATCGCCGCTTAAGAAGAATTGGTTGCTGTGTTGATGTTAGTATAATATCTACAACAGACAATTAAAAGTACGCACTTTTTTGTTATATAGTAAACAAAAATATATTTAGTATACTTTTTTACACTATTGAGATTATGGCATTTTCCATTAGGGGAATTAAAACAGAAAAATCCCCGTTAATGTACGAGGATCTTTCAAAATTGCCTAGGGGTCATGATGTAAATATAGTTTGATCAACTCATGATAAATAATGGAGTATCCTTGGGTTCAAGACTTGTTGTGATATTTTTTCTTAATCCCGACTCTTGGCCCTTGTCGTTTACACAGACTTTATCAAACCTCTGCGAATTGGTTTATAACAGGTAATATACACACTTTCTATTCTCTAGTATCAAACAGGATGCTAACTAATGTAAGCAATATTACGATTTATTGTTAGAAGGGTTGGCTTTCGGTAATATAAGCGACCTATCTATACCAGATGTTTCACAAACATAGGATGCCTCCATAATAGCTGATGGATCTTCTGCTAAAACGACACTTTTTAATTTGGAAAAAATAAACCTGTTCGTAATACAATAAATAACCTTCTTTCTTTCCCCTAAAAAACCGCCTTCTCCATATAAAAATGTGATGCTGATATTTAAATGATTGATAATACTATCTCCAACTTCATCCGGTTTTTCTGAAATGATCATGACAGATTTCCCACGATTTAATCCATCTAAAACATAATTAATCATTTTCGTCACTATATAAAAAACCGCCAGAGAAAGCATGGCCTGTTCCAATGAATAGACAAGCGCTGCAATCGTAAATATGAAAGCATTCACGACTAATAAAAATGAGGCAATCGGAAATCGATGGTGTTGGTTAAACCAAATCGCCAGCATTTCAGTGCCATCTATTGCGCCGCCAAACTTTACAACGATTCCTATCCCAACTCCTAAGATTACCCCACCGTATAAAACAATTAATACTTCAGATTGAGTAATAGGAGGAATCGATTTAAATAGTGCTAAACCAACGGTTGTAATGATATTTGCATATAGAGTTCTAATGACAAAGGTTTTACCCACTTCTTTAGCTGTAAATATTAAGATAGGAATATTTAAGCCCAAAAATACAACATAAATTGGGATTCCCCATAAAGCATTGGCCATAATCGATAACGCTGTTACACCACCATCTACTAGCCCGTTTGGTGCTAACATCGTTTCTAATCCCATAGCAACGATTAACGCCCCCAAAGTTAAAAAAACATACTCAACAAATTTTTTCATCATCTCACCTTTAAATATGTATTATTCTTGTTTCCCTACTATAAAACAGTTCATAAAATCCTTTACAACACAGGAATATTATTTACCTTTTTCCAGATTGTACTCCTTTATTTCCTTTATGCACTGGATCATTGTAAATAAAAAGACCACAAGTCTTGACTTATTAAAAGTCTACTTGTGGTTTTTTAATCCCCTCTTTTTAGAGCGATTGCTATTTAATAGACGCACTTTTATTGACAGGAATATCCATCACATTCTCCATATAGTATTTACCCCATTCATACATGGAATCGAGTATTGGCATTAAGCTTTTTCTTTGTTCGGTCAATCAATATTCCACTTTTGGCGGAACAATAGGATAGACTTTTCGTTCAACAATGAGGTCTTCTTCTAGCTCGCGTAATTGGTTAACAAGCATTCGTTGAGTACTGCCCGGCATCCTTCAGCTCACCAAATCGCTTCGTTTCCTCTTTTCCTAAATGCCACAAAATCAGCATTTTCCATTTACCGTCAATAACATAAAGCGTTAATTCTGTCCCCACGCTTTAAATCGTGGCTGCAAAAGAGAACATGGAAAATGCCTTGCTTTTTACTATAAGTTTAAAGCAAGGCATTTTTTGATCATTTATTCCAATTCCAATAACAATAGCTCTGGATCTACCAACAATTTTTTTATATGATTTAATGCCTTTTGTGCCGTCACACCATCGATAATCCGATGATCATAACTAAGAGAAAGTGGCATCATTTTTCCTATGACAATCTCTCCATTTTTGACAATTGGCTTCTCAATAATTTCACCAATTCCCAGAATCGACGTTTCAGGATGATTGATGACTGGAGTAAACCATTGACCTCCTGCTGATCCAATATTAGAAATTGTACATGTCCCTCCTTTCACATGTGCCGGTGTTAATTTATTCTCTCTGGCTGTTTCTGTCAGAAACTCTATCTCCCTTGCAAGTCCTGAGATATTTTTAGTGTCGGCTTCCTTTATGACAGGTACTACAAGTCCATTATTTGTCTGGGCTGCGAATCCAATATTATAAAACTTTTTATAGAGAATTGTCTCTTCTGCTTCATCAATTGCGGCATTTAATTCCTTGAATTCTTTTAATGCACTTATTAGGGCTTTTATTACATATGGCAAGAAAGTCAGTTTTATTTGCTTTGATTTAGCTGCCTCCTTTAGCCTGTCCCTGTGAAAGACTAGAGCAGTTACATCACTTTCTGAAAAATGGGTTACATGTGGAATAGTTTGCTTTGAGTGAGTCATTGCTTTGGCAATCGCTTTACGGACTCCCGCCAGTTTGACTCTTTCAATATCAGCATCGTGACTATTTTCTTTTACTTGTTGTACTTCGGTATTTTGATGGACTTGCTGCAGGTCATTGTCTTTTTCTTCGTAAAATTTCAAAACATCCTCGCGATGAATCCTGCCATTTGAAGACCATGTTTGTATCTCTTCCAGGCCAACACCTTTTTCCCTGGCAAGCTTTCGAACAGAAGGAGACGCAATCACTCTAGGTTTTTCACCGGCAGTTTTCTCGTTAGGAGCATTATTTTTTGGTGCATTTGCAGCATTTTGGACATCATCAACCGTTAGTTCACCGTTCTTCCCTGTTCCTGATACAGCTACCAGATCAACACCCAAATCCCTTGCCAGCTTTCTGACTCGAGGTGAGGCTTTGACAAAGGTACTCTTCTCTTGCTCATTCACCTGCCGGGTAGGTCCAGATGTTTCATTATCTCTGGTGCGATTTACCCCAGCTCCAGGATTTGCTCTTGCAGATAGAGCTATACTTACAAGGACCTCCCCAACTTCGATTACCTCACCTCTTTTTTTATGAATTTGGGCAATTACCCCGTCCGTATCTGATTCAATCTCAGTAACTGCTTTTTCTGTCTGTACGTCTACCAAGACGTCACCTTTTTTAACCGTGTCCTGTTCAGATTTATGCCAAAAGACGATCAGACTTTCTTCATCTGTTTCTGAGAGCTTCGGCAGTGTAATTTGATGTAATGATTTAGTATCTTGCATTCTGATTCCTCCCTGTATAACTAAAAAGCGGCTATTCTGCCAAGAACAGCCGCCTGCTTACAATCTACTATTCTTCCATTAGTTTAACGACAGCGTCTGCTATTTTTTGTGCATTTGGAATTACGTACTTTTCAAGATCACGGCTATACGGAATCGGTACATCCGGAATCGCCAATCGCTTGATCGGAGCTTCAAGCTCGTAAAGCGCCTCTTCAGCTACAATTGCAGCAATCTCAGATGTAAATCCATATGAAAGATAATCCTCATCCACTACCACTAAGCGGTGGGTTTTTCTTACTGAGGATAGGATTGTTTCTTTATCTAGTGGAACGAGTGAGCGAATATCGATTACTTCTGCGCTAATTCCTTGCTCTTGCAGCAGTTTTGCTGCTGCAGTTGCCTGATGTGTCATCATTTGGATTCCCACAATGGTAACATCTGTGCCCTCCCTTACTACCTCTGCTTTCCCCAGAGGAACAGTGTATGATTCCTCCGGTACTTCTCCAACTGACTCATCCACCTGATCCATCCACCCCAATCCCTGCAAGGTTTTATGGAACATGAACACCACGGGATTTTCATCTCGGATTGCAGAAGTCATCATTCCCTTCAGATCATAAGGAGTAGAAGGTGCAACTACCTTCATCCCTGGCAAATGTGCGAAGGTGGCATAAAGTGTTTGTGAGTGTTGAGCTGCATCGCTGTATCCGCCGCCGACCCCGGTCATCAACACCATTGGCAATTTAACAGAACCCCCGGACATATACGGGATTTTCGCCATATGATTATAAATTTGGTCCATACATACGCCAAAGAAATCCACAAACATCAGCTCAACAATTGGTTTCATCCCTTCGGCTGCTGCCCCGATAGCTGCACCAATAAATGCTGTTTCAGATATAGGCGTATCCATCACCCGTTTCTCTCCAAATTTATCTAGAAGTCCCTGAGTTGCACCAAATATGCCCCCGTATTTGCCAACATCTTCGCCAAGTACAAATACATTTGGATCTCGTTCCATTTCTTGAGCAATTGCTTCTGCCATTGCTTTATTGCCTGTAAGCATACGTTTTGTTGTTTGCATCTCATTCATCTCCTATCATAGTAAATTAACAAAATACATCTTCTAATGAAGATTCTGGCAGTGGATACTCACTTTCCCTGGCAAATTGGAAAGCTGATTCCACGTCATTTTTTGCCTCATTCTCTAATTGCTCAAGTTCTTCATTAGAAACAATACCTTCATTTATTAGGTGGCCTTTTAATTTTTCAATAGGGTCCTTCTTCAATAAAGATGGAACTTCATCTTTTTCACGGTATAATTCTGGATCCCCCTGGAAATGTCCTAAAAAGCGGTAGGTTTCAATTTCAATTATCGAAGGTCCTTCACCGCGGCGACCTCTTTCAACAGCTTCCTTGGAAACCCGGAACATCTCTAGTGGATCATTGTCTTTCACATAGTATCCTTTTGTATTATCATAAGCAGTTGCACGCTTATCATTTGAGAAAATAGCAGTGGAAGCCGTCTTCGGTACGGAAATGCCCCAGGAGTTATCTTCCACCACGACTATTAATGGCAGTTTCCAAAGTGCTGCCAGATTCATTGCTTCATGGAAGGCACCAGCATTGACCGCACCTTCACCGATAAAAGCAACAGCTACCCAGTCTTCGCCCTTTTGCTGTGCAGCAAGTGCAGCTCCGGCAGCTTGAGGGATGCCTGCTGCGACAATACCTCCACATGAAAATTTGACGGCCGGATCAAACAAATGCATATGTCCGCCTTTTCCTTTCCCTAGTCCAGATACCTTCCCAAAAATTTCGGCAGTCATCCTCTTTAAATCCACATCTTTTGCAATCGCATGGTGGTGAGGGCGATGTGGTGAAGCAACTGTATCGTCTTTTGTTAAATGGGCGCAGATTCCAACTGCTGCTGGTTCTTGTCCATTTGAAAGATGCATCTCACCCGGTACCGGACCTGCACCAATGTTGAATACTGGTTTCTTCCCTTCAGCATAAGCTTCAACAAGCATTTCTTCGTAATAGCGGCTTTTCACCATGGTTTGATACATCCAAAGTAACTTTTCCTTAGGAATTGACATCTTGAATCCTCCTTCTATTAAATTTCTGGCTCATATTGTATATTTGCAAGAAGCATGCCAATTCAGAAAACGCTTACAAAATTCATAAGAAAAATGACTTTAAATTTCTTCTTGATTCAACCCTGACAACGGTTCAAATTTTTTGTACCTACTTTTATACACATTGGGATTAGATTAAATGATTCAAAAAATGTCCCATTTTGTATCAAAGTGTATCGTTCAAGTCGATACAGTGATACAAAATGGGACACTTTTATTGCAGATTGAAACGTTCCATCCATCTGTATAATGTACTTCGGGATATATTTAACTTTTTGGCTGCTTTACTATAATTATAATTACAATCCAATAACACCTGAACGAGCATTTGTTTTTGTATCATATCTTTAGAGCTATTAAATTTATACTGAGACTGTCCAGGCTCATAATGAGCCACAACTTCCTCTGGAAGAGTATCATGTGATAAAACCCCGACCGTACATCTATTTAACGATCTTTCAATTACATTTTGAAGTTCACGCACATTTCCAGGCCAATTATATTTCTTTATGGCCTCCATGTATGAAGGATGGATAGCTTCAATCTTCCGTGGGATTTTCTTACTATAGATATCAACAAAGTGAGATGCCAGAAGCTTGGCATCTTCTCCCCTTTCACTCAAGCTTGGAATCTTAATCGGCAGGACATTTAGACGGAAATATAAATCTTGCCGGAAATTCCCTTTCTGGACCTCTTCCCTTAAGTTTTTATTGGTAGCAGCAATGATTCGTACATCCACAGGAATTACTTTATGGCCTCCAATCCTGCTAATTTCCCGATTCTGTAAAACCCGTAAAAGAAGTACTTGCATATCCAATGACATTTCTCCGATCTCATCAAGAAAAATCGTTCCTCCGTCGGCGAGCTCGAACTTACCCGAACTTCCACCCTTTCTCGCTCCTGTAAAAGCCCCTTCCGCGTAGCCGAATAATTCGCTTCCGAGCAAGTCCCTTGGTATCGCCCCACAGTTTATTGCAATAAAAGGCATATTCATTCTGTCGCTTTCATTGTGAATAGCCTGTGCAAACAAATCTTTTCCGGTTCCACTCTCACCTAGCAGTAACACATTAGACGGTGAATTTGAGGCGGCAATGGCTTCATTTATACTTCGAATAAAAATCGGATTTTCCCCTATGATTTCTTTGAAAGTAATATTAGCTCTGTGTCCGGTAAAATGGTTGACCAGCTGGCGGACCTTTTGAATCTCCTGAAAGATTAACAAGGAACCAATTTGAGACTGCCCCTGATACACTGGCTTACTATTCAACAAGACATGCTTTGTATTTCTTCTATCCCAAAATTTAAGCCTTATGTCCCTATCTTTAATGGCCCCAAATATACTGGAACCATCTCGGAAAAGTTTATTATCAAAAACATCTTCTATCTTTTGGTGGATTATTTCAGCTTCTTCCAGCTGAATCATATCCAACAGTGTCTGGTTCGCCTTGACAATATCTCCTTGTTGACTGATCAGGATGATTCCAGATGTAAGCGAATTCACAGTTGCCTCTAAATAACTTTGCATTAACTCATTACGCCTGATTTTTTCCTTTAGTTCCAACAGGTTTTCCACGGCTTTGGCAGTAGATACAACCATTCCAAGAGTATGGGGATGGACTTTTTCATAAGGACCGGAAACATTCAGGACGCCAATCATCTTTCCATCATGACCGAAAACCGGAGACGCCGAGCATGTCCATTCCTGACAGATTTTCATATAATGCTCGTGGTGAAATACCTGAAGAGGCGCCATTTCTTTAATGCATGTACCAATGGCATTCGTTCCTACCGCCTCTTCACTCCAATCGGCCCCCTCCACAAAAGAGATTTTACTGGCTTTTTCTAAAGTCTCTTCATCTCCAATCGTTTTTAAAAGCAATCCATCATTATCACATAGAACAACCATAAATCCAGTATCTTCAACAATTTTGTAAATATCTCTCATTAACGGCAAGCTTGTTTCAATCAATTCAGCATTCTTGAATCGACTTTTTTTTAAGAGCTCCTTCGAAACCTTACCCTTTTCCATATATGGGTTAATATTGTTTTCCTTGGACCTAAGCAAGGATTGATTAATCATCGTTGAAAAATTTGAATCTACACTCCGTGGTTTAATCAACAAATTATCACTTTTTCCTAACTCAATTAAATTCATCAACTCACCCACTCCTGTAAATCAGTTTCTTCTCTAATACTATAATCTATTTAATATTATCATAATTTTGACTATTCTTTAAATTTTGATAATTAAACATGAGAATAAAACTTGAGAATAAAACTAGTACCACTGCAAAAATTCTACCTTGCCCAAAAAAAAAACGCACGTGTTTACAACACGTACGGTTACTATGTTATTTTGGCGGGACCGCCTGGGAATCGAACCCAGCTAACCTGGCACGCAGGTCACAAGCGGTTTTGAAGACCGTGGGGGACACCAGTACCCCATTCAGCCCCGTTTTAAGAACAAGGTCTATTATACTTACAAGCTGCCTTTTTTACAAGAGAGTTACTCAATTTGTCACATGACTTGTCTTACCCCCCGCGCCAATACTATAATATAGGGAGATATTTTAAATGTGTGGGTGAAGGGTATGCAGCTTGAAGGCTGGTTTTTATGGTTTATTTTATTTTGGGTTCTGGTATTAATAGGGTTATTTGCAATTGGCGGGTTTTTCATGTTCCGCAAGTTTTTAAAAAAGCTTCCGAAGAACGATGGAAAATCAGATATGGACTGGGAAGAGTATTATGTGAATGAGACGAGGCATTTATGGCCAGGTGACCAAAAGGCATTGCTTGAGGATCTTGTCAGTCCCGTTCCTGAATTGTTCAGGGATGTGGCGAGACATAAGATTGCCGGTAAAATTGGCGAGCTTGCTCTAAAGGAAAAAGCCGAAACAATTAATCAGGAATTGGTGATTCGCGGCTACATCCTTGCTACTCCAAAGCGGGATCACAAGTTTTTGCGCAAAAGGCTTGCTGAGAAACAAATCAGCACTACACCATATGAGAGTTTGTTTTAGCTATGTTTTTTATATCGAGTAACTTAGTAAAGGGAACCTCCAGAAGGTTCCCTTTTTACATTCGTTTTTATCGAGCTGTTGGGAAAACCCTTTGTACCATTTCACTAAATTCATCAAACATACCACGAATCGGTTCCCCATTTTGGATTTTATCTCCATAATCTCTCATACGGTCAACGAAATCAGGATTACTTGAAACATAAACATTCTGGATATCACTATCAGTGGATTTAACTCGGTCAGAGATTTTATTCTCAAGATCTTTTCTCACATTACCTGTTTCATCATCTTTTAGAACAACAGCTACATAAGCAGCTCTGTCTGTCATAATGATATGTGCCGTTTTAACTTCATCCAGATCTTCAACTTTTGCTTTGGCTTCGTCCCCAAATCGGAGTTGATTATCATTTTGGTTAGTATCATTATTTTGAATTCTTACACCATCATTGACATTATTGTCATAAGTTTGGATTTCTGCTTTGTCGCGGTCCCGAACATCCTCTCGCGCACCGTTGTTCATTGTACAGCCAGCTGAGAAGGCAATTAATAACAAAATAAATGATAAGTTTTTTATATACTTCATGATTTTTCCTCCTAAGGTTATGTTTTATCAACCATAGAATTGCCAATCAGCATAATTTTATGTACAGGAAATTTTAAAAAAGAAAAAAGCACAATGAGCGGTAAAAATAGCTCATTGTGCCTTGCCTTTAATATTTTGAACGTCATCTTTTCTTTCGTTTCTTAAATAACTTAAATACATCATCATTTTTAGTAAGGATAATGACTTTATCTTTATGTTTTTTCATTAGCTTTATCGCTTGAACAAGATTATTTCCATCATAACTGTGATTCCATTTTAATAAGTCAATCAAGGTCCGTAAATTTTCTTTCCTTGGAGATCTCTGCAGTTTGATTCTTCTTAATAAAAATCTTTTAACGATTCTCCAATCACGAACATACACATTTGTTTTAAGTACCAGAATGTAATCTGCCTGGTTAAAGCTATCCTCGAGCCAGCTATAATAGACACCCTCGATGACCCATTTTTCTTCCGCCAGTATATTGGCCAGCTTTTCCTGCCTTACAGCTGGAAGAGTCTGCGAACCAAAATACTCTGAATCATGATCCCAAAAGAGATTATCCAATTCATATTCTGGAACTTTTAACATTTTAGATATTTTATTTGCTATGTAGGTTTTCCCGCTACCGGGACCACCGATGATGTGAATTTTCGTCAATGTTTCCACCCTGACCAATCAAAATAAATAAACAGCTTACCAATAAAATATTACCACAATATAACAGATATTGATCGATGAAAGTGAATTTTCTGATAAACGATAAATAAAAATTTAAAAAAGATAATCCAATCAAAGAAACGAGTCCTGAACGATAATGGTTCAGGACTCGTTTTCATTTTTCCGGGCCGGCTTTTTTCCTGGCCGTTCTCATCCCAGCTCGCAAAGCTTTTACTTCCCCCACCATGCCGACAATTAGCATTATGCTCCCAATCCCAACCATGATATAAATACCTGCCTTTGGAAGGATTCGGATAAAACCCATGCCTTGCATAAACAAGGGCACAAGGATGAGGGAGAGCCCTGAGGCTTTCAAAAATACAGCGAAATGTTTCAATGACAAAATTCTCCTCCTGTCTAAAATGAGGTGGTTTTGTCATTATATTAGTGGAAGCTCGTCATTATTCGATCCAATAAAAAAAAGGCAACGGCCCCGCCTTCGCCATTTGCCTTGATAGCCACACATGCTATCCTACCTAGTATTTATAATAAATAATGAATATTAAGATCATAGCATGATTTTGTTAAAGCTTTTTTTATTTTCTAAAGGATTGTTAAAGGATATAGAAATGCGTGATCACCAATAAGAAATTAATGACAACTTTGTAAACCATCGTACACACTCCTTATTTAGTAAGAGTCAATTACATGGTCCTTTTACATCTCTACTTTAACAGATGATTGTTAAGCTAAAATAAAACAAAATCGTCTATTTTGTAAATTTTATTTTTTCTAACAAATTCAAGGCTTCTTGCAAATCAACATCGGTCTCAATATGGTTTGGAGTCCACGGAATAAGGACATGTGGTTCAATGCCTTTCTCTGTCATGCCAAGTCCGTGATCGATTCGGGATAGCCTGGAAGTTGGATACCAAAGCTCTAACCCTTGCTCCCATCTCTTGACTGCCAGATTGGCATAATCGTTCAACCCTTTGGTTGGCCTTCCGATAACGGTTACTTTCCTTGATTTCTTACAATGCTCGACAAACGAATCTCCAGCACTTCCACAAAAAACATCGGCCAGAACGATGACACAATTCGGGTTGGGCAAACCTCTTACAAATGTATCTGGAATGAACTCAGCAAAATCGAATTCCACGAAGCGATTCCCTTTGTTTTTCTCCCACTCCCGCTGCCATGCAGTCAAGAAAACGTGAGCCTGTTCATCCTGGGTGTGTTTGATTTGATCAGATAACCCCGCCAATTGTCTCTCAGCATTAGCGACTGTACAGTTAAATAGCATTCGCTCGTCTTTGTCTGCAAGCTCTGCTCCCTCTTCCGGCATTAAGTATGGAAGTAATCGATAATAGCTTGCATCACTTCCACCATAATTCACTCTGCTAGTTTGGTGAAACTTTCGGTATTAAACTCATCTGTTTCTCTTAATTTCTGTAAAAAATAGGCTGGGTCATCCCAGCCTGCTTTGTCCTTCCATCCGGCATAATCATGATGCATAATATGGACGATTTCTTTAAATATGTCTTCCATATTACTCCTCCTGGTCCGTAATTAGATCTTTCTAAATACACTTATGTAATAATCCTCTTCAGGAAAATCCCCTTCGTAATTGAACCCATTTTCCTGATAAAAGCTCTTCAATTTGTCGTTCCCGGCCCAGCAATCTAAATACAATGACACATTAGTTTCTAGAGCGTATCCACAAGCCCAGTCGATGATCGCTCGGCCATAACCTTTACCCTGATATTCAGGAAGGATGGCAATTTGAAATAAATACTGACTGTCAGGATCGATTAGGCAATCACTTAGACGATTAATTTCTTTGATGCCAAAGGTACCCATTAACTGCTCATCAACTGAAACGATGTATAAATAGTTGGACTGTATCTGATTGAAAGCATCATTCTCATTCCATGGATAGTCCCATTGGTTGATTCCTTTATTTTGTAAATCTAGTGCTGCCTTATTTAAAACATTTAAAACTTTCTTTTGATCTTCCGTGTTTGCTAATCTAATTATCATGTATCAAACTCCTTGTTTGACACAAGAAAACATCAGGACTAAAGGGATTCTCATTCTCCTCTGATATTCGCTTTCGCTGCTAAAGTTTTCAGCATTTGGAGTTCCTTCCCTCAGATCCTCGATTTTAAAACCTGTCTGTTTCAGTATTCGAAAATACTCTTCGACCGTCCGATGATATTTGATTACCTTTTTCCCGATCCAAGGCTCAGCTCTTTCACCCTGGTTAAAATAGTCATCGACAATCCAGTCCGTCCTTGAGCCCGAAGCTTCTGCGCTTTTAGTAGAGGAAGTAAGGACAGGGTGCTGGACACTAAAAACAAACCTTCCATCATCCACTAGAGTGTGATGAACCTTTTTAAAGACACCTTCTAAATCAGTTAAATAATGTAAAGCAAAGCGTGAAAGAACCAAATCATATTCTTCTGTCTGAGGTTGCCATTCTTCCATTGTAGACAATTGAACCTGTCCAGCTAAACCGTCCAGTTTTTTCGCGGCCACTTGAGCCATATTTTCAGACCCTTCAACGCCTGTGTAGCTAAGACATCCTCGCTGGAGAAGATCTCCGCCAATTTCTGCGTCGCCACAGCCTAGGTCACAAACCTTTTTACCCTTCACATTCCCAATAAGCTCAAGTAAAATCGGTTTTTCAATGGCATTATTAGGACTCTCTGGCCGTGTTCTGCGCTCCATATAACTTTCAAAAAATTCCCCTTCATCATAAACAGACGCGCCTCTGAACTCCATTCCATTTCCTCCATTTTATAAAGAATGACAAATCTTTAATATCTTATCATAATTCAGAATTGTTTCAACTTCTAATACAAAAAAACTGCAAATTTTTGCAGTTTAACTTTTCAAAACGTTTTATAAAAATTATATACTTGAAGAAGGTTCCGGTTAATTCCATTTACACCCTTCCACTCTTTATATAGAACAGGCATCTGAAATTCTTTTAGAAAGTCTTCTAATGATTTTTGGTGAAGATGTGCTTCCTTTGCTTTTTCTATTAATAGTGTCAAATAGCCAATTAAATCATCGACTAAGCCTTTGTTCCCTATATTCCCATGGCCTGGGACAAACGTTTCTATCTCCATTTGTATCACTTTATTTAGAATTGAAAGAAAGGATTCTGGATCATATAATGGCAAATGCAAAGACTCCGTGACTAAATCCCCCATAAATGCTATTCTTTCTTCAGGTAAATACATGAATGAATCGCTAGGTGTATGACCACCACCTAAACAATGCAGTTCAACCTTTCGCTGTGAACCTTCTATCACGACTTTATCTTCAAATAAAACAGAAGGCAGCACAATCTTCATCTTAGGTAAATCCTCTAATACCTTTGACATCTCATTATATTGATTGATCAAGCTGCTTTTTATGATTTGCTCTTCCTCAGCTTCTATTTGAGTTTTCAGCTGCAGAAGATACTGTTGCATTTCCTCCTGTTCTTTCTCCAAATCTCCAATTCTATTTTTCTCTTCATTTAACTGGCGTGTTAAGGATGTAGATATAATCGTTGTATCACTAAATGCCTGGTTACCAAAAGTATGGTCCCCATGATAATGGCTGTTAACAAGGTACTTTACTTTTTTCCCAGTGATCTCCTCAGCCTGGAACCTTAATTCGTGTGCAGCAGAAGGAGTGCTGAAAGCATCAAACACAATCACTTCATCACCGAGATCTACAAATCCAGCATTACTCCAAGCGCCTTTTCCCGGTTTTGCAATAGGTGCATAAACGCCATCACTCAACAAATACAGGGAGAAGTAATCCGTTTCCTTGATTAGTTTTTTCATAAAAAGGGCCACCTTAACTCTTCTAATGTTAATTTTTTATCGGAATATATACCTCAACATCTTCAACGTCATCCTTAACCGGATAGTAAACCTCAATAATGTATTGTTCCGGAGTCGCACGATCATAGCTTTGTTCTAGAATCCACTTGTCTAATTCCGAATACAAATTACCCATCTCTGTGACTTTGCCTTTAATAACTCCATAACTATGCTGAATGTGCAGGTAGTCCGTTCCCTCTGGTACAGAATCTGTTTGATCATTCACCAAAACACCTACATAAAAGGTACCCTCCAGTTGAGATTGTTCTTTTGGAGGTTCATAGACTGTCACTTCTAATCCTGTGCTATTCGATATAACCATGGCATGTTCTAAAAATCGCTGTGCTGCTTTAGGGACTATATCTCCATAGTCCTTAAAAAAGCCTTTGTGCTTCATGCCAACTACTTTAAATTCTTTTAATACTACTTTACACATAAACCTGCCCCCTGTAATTAGAAGAAGGTATATAGACCTTCATCAAAATATTGATACTCTTCCCTAGTCACTTTGTAGCGGGTATAGCCTTTATAAAAGGCGTTCAATAAATCTGATCTGTTCATGAATCTCCCAATAGCAAGTGCCTCATCATAACGAGGATCACCAATGGTCATTCCGGCAACATCAATGAACATACGGACTTCTCCGCCGATCACGAGAACATTATCAGTTGTGCAGTCACCATGAATCATTGTTTGCTTCACTCGCTGAGGTTTGTTAGTTGTAAGCCGCTCTAATAATTCTAAGCTTCCACCTGTTTGACCATTTTCAACATAAGCTTTTGCTCTGACCAGCTGTGTATCCAACCACTCCTCATCATGAACGAATTGAGTAAGAGGCTCTTGATCGTGGAGATGCTGTAGAAACTTGCCAAAGCTGCGAATCAAATCTTCTTGCTCGGAAGCAGCAGCCGCTTCCCTTAAAGCCGCAGTCAAGGTAATTCCATCTTCATGAGACATGATCAGGTGACTGCTATCCTCGTGTTCAATGAACCCATAGAATGCCGGAAAAGGTATAACACTTTGGTATTTTAGTGTCTCTAAAACACGTGCTTCAGCTGACAGCCACTCTCGATACTTCTTTTTAAAAGAACTTTTTAATATGTACCGATGACCTTTTGTAAAAATACAGCGCACTTCAGAGGTACAGCCCTGTTCAGCAAGCTTTTCCACAGAATTGACTTCACCAATTATTTCTTGAACTTTATTAATCAACCAATCATTCATTTTATCACCATCAAATTATCCTTTTATGATTAATACTTATTTTTCGGACTCCATCCTTCACTGCCATCCGGCAATAGATCAATTAGGGACCAAATGCTGCAATAGTCATCTCCAGGACCAAAAGCAGCCTTAGTAAAATGCTTGATGCTGCCATCCTCTTCCTTCGTTAGAATGGAAACACCAGGATGCAGATAGCCTTTTTCATCTCTAAAACCAAGATCCTCTTTAAAAGTCGTCCCTTTTGTCGAAACGCTTTTAAATGCCCATCCTCTATTTCCAGAAAAATCCGCCAAAGTTTTATAATCATCAGGACTCGTCAAAACAAACGAAGCGCGGCTTTCAAAATGCTTCGTAAATCCGTTAAAACCATCCGACCAAAGCGTACAATAGGAACAGGATTTTCCCATATTATGTATCACAATTAACTCTTTCCGGTCCCCAAACAGCTCGTTTAACGATACATCCTCACCACCAGTCGTCTTGAATGTATAGTCCTTAACTGTAAAAGAAGGATGCTGCTTCCTTAACTCGTTCAATTCCTTTTTGATCTGCATGAGTTCTTTTTCTTTATTCTCGATTTCCTGCTCCAGTTTTTCTTTTTGCACTGATGTAAAATTCATCGTAATATCCCTCCACTCATTTTCTTATTTATTCTCTATGTATTTCGCTCTTTCCTTTTAAATTTAAATCTATAATTCGAATCTCTCTTTAATCATTTCCGCTACGTCTTCTGCACTCATATCTGTATTGTTAATTTTCATGTAGTTTTCTTTCTTGATTTCACCATTGAAGGAATTCAAGCGGTATTGATGCATGGACTCTAATAGGTTATTCTCAGACCACTGGATGTTTCTCTTTGTAGGCTTATGTTCAAGACGATGTGAACTTTTATTTCGCTCAAGTCGTTCTGATAGATTAGCTTCCAACTCCACAAAATATACTGTGCCTCCGTTAGACTCGAAAAACTGACATACCTTCTCCACATAATCCCAATCCGCCTGCAAATCGAATGCCCAGACATACGTGAAAATCAAACCGTATAAATCACTTTTCGCCACTGCTTCGAATATCTCCTTGCGAAATAAAGAAACTAGCCTTTTTCCCTCTTTTGTACCGTAATCGAAAAATGGATTCACTAAATCAATCGTCATATGGTTATGAAAAAGCTTTAACTCTGTTATTTTTTCTAATTCATGCCCAACCGTCATTTTCCCGACAGCCTGTGGGCCAAAAATCAATACAAATTTCATAATTCCTCCCTGGTAGCTTTAAAATTTCTATATTTATAGCGAACTGGAAATTATCATTTTCCCCACTTAACTCGTACGCTATAGTGAACACAAACATATACACAAGAAAACCCTCAAAGCATATACCTCTTTTTAAACTCCTGGCTCAGTACACTCCAAACATCAAACTTATTGTTATCCAAGTCATAAAAAACAAAGTTCCTCCCGGTGTGACCTCTGTATTCTATCTCACTGACTTTTACACCCTTCTCCAAAAAATTATGATGTAATGTTACAAGGGCATCTATGCCATTTACTTCAAATGTCAAAACGAAACGCTCATACCCATGGATATCTATAAAGTTTGAAGTCTGATCCTTTGACTTAATTAGGAAGAAACTCATATTCGCCATGTTCAGGATCGCTTTATCCTCATCCTGATAGCTTAACTCTGCATCCAGCATCTTCTCATACCAAGCTGAGGCACGAATCACATCCGTAACAGGAACATAAATCGTTCCAACTCTAAGTAATTGTTTATTCATAATCTGACCACCCCTTATAATATTAAAATTCTACAATTCTAGCCTTTCACCTTTTTTTTCCAATTAATCTATTAATGCACTGAGCTTTTTAATGATAAAATCCAATTAATGGAAGGAGAGTGTAGGTTGAGAAAAATCCTATTAGCTATCACTTTTTTATTTTTATTAGCTGTCTGTACCAATGAAAAGGCAGATTCCAATCGTTCAGAAGACAATAAATTTGTAGAAGAAATTGAAGGACTTCAAGATTTGTTAGATGAAAGACCAAATCTCAATTCTGATCAACGGAGGGAAACACTAAATCTTTCATTTAAAACAATCGCTGCCATGGAAAGAAAAGATTATCAATACCTTGAATCGATTTCAGATTCAGGGGTAAGCATCGACAAAGAAACCGATTCTTTCCACTTCGAGGGCCGTCATGACCAAAACTTCCTCCAGACCATTGACTACAGTAAACTAGAATACCGGTTTCATAACAAGGTCAATAATAAAAGCACAGTTGGGTTCGCAGAAAATAATGCTGAAATCATCTTTGAATTCATCGAAACCGATGACACTCTTCTGTTGCATTCCTTTATTACCAATTAAAAATAAAGCACTCTCAAAAATTCATCTGAGAGTGCTTCATTAATTTATAACACGATAACTAGGAATCTACTATCTAAAATGAACCATTTAACAAACCAACAATTTCCTTCCGCGTTTTGGATGTATGAGCATGATTCAGCCATTCTTTTTTGACCATCAACCGATTTTCAATATCGATTCCAACTATATCCTTGTCTTTAAGTATGATACTAAGAGGTTTTTGTTTCCCATTCACCTTTACACTGGACATTTTTTTGGCTAGCTGCGGGTTTAGGTGGAAGGCAAAATCAAGGGCTGTCGATCCCTCAGGCAAGGCTACAACATCCATTTTTGGTGTGAAGACTATGATCTCTTTTTGCAGCAATTCATATGAAATCAAATCGAAAAATTCAATCGGGTTGTTAGAAACTGACTTAACATTGCTGATTGAGTCTTTAAGTAGTTTAGTGCTCATCTTTTGAGTTTCATCTTTTGATAATTCACAGTTCAGTAATCCAAAGATGCCCGTCTGATTTTGTTGTTTTATACTTTTTGTTTTAATTTCGATTCGAACTTCAATGTCTTTAATGAATACCTTGGTTGTTAAATGTTTGTGAAAGAAGCTTTTATTGATTGCAATATTGTCGTGAAATTGATTGTCCAAAGGCTCAAATAGTCCATGGAGGATTCCTAGAATGGGATAACAATTGGGAGTGGAGTCTGTAATTACTTCGATGATATACAAATCAGAAAGTGAGGCCCCCTCCTGTAAAAGAGAATAAGCCTTATAAATAGGAGTATCATACCAATCAAGCTGAAGTTGCAAATCCGGTTCAGCAGTGGTTTTTATTTTTTCACTAAAGCTTTCGAACACCTCTGTAAAAAGGTTAGAATAATTGTTTAAAAGTTTTTTAACCCCTTTATATTTGGCTGGGTTAACATACTGGAAGCTTAACTCTTCTAATTCCTTTTGCATCATGTATAGTCCCAGCCTCTCAGCTAGGGGTGAGAAAAATACTAATGACTCATTTGCATAAGGCACTTGTTTTTCTACTTTTTTTACTGCGAGTGTTCTCATATTATGTAATCGATCAGCAATTTTAACAATGACGACTCTTATGTCATTAGCAGATGCAGCCAATAATTTTTCAAAATTAATCGCATCGTACTCCTCTTCCTTGACCAACCCTTTTTCAAACTTGGTCAGTCCATCTACAATCGTAGAAACATCTAATCCGAATCTCTTTTCGATATCTAAAATAGAAAACAGGGTATCTTCCGCAACATCATGGAGTAGTGAGGAGTTTAAGGTAGTTACATCGGCTTTATAATCCAATAGTATTTTACAGACTATAAAGGGGTGAATAATGTAGGGTTCTCCAGTTGCCCTTTTTTGGTCTTGATGGGCATGTTCAGCAAAATCTATAGCCTGGAGAAATATTTCATATTCTTCCTCTGTTAAATAAGCGGCATCATTCTGTAATTGTCCTTTTATATTTTTTTCCATGGCACCAACCTCAAAATATATTTTGGATAATTGTACCATTATATAACAAAATTTCTATTCCTTTTTCCTAATAACTTAACTTTATTCCTTCCTTAAGAAATTCAGGTGCCAACGCATGAATAAAAAAGCTGCTATATAGTAAGGTATTGAATACCATATTTTCCAACCCATATAATTGATAAATCGGCATTTTACTAGCACTATTCAAAAATTATTGAAAAGACTGTAGATTGATGTATATATAGTAAAACTTCGCCAGTCAAAAGGCATGAAATTTAGATAAATGACCCCAGGTCCATTCAATTCATATAACTTGAAATATAAACTTAGTAATACATCTGTACATAAATTTATTAAGGCAATGACAAACCATGTTGCATAGATTTCTTTGTTGTTAACCGTTTGGGCATGAACCAAATAATAAGAAGATTTATGATCAAGATTGAATATGGTAACCAATACACATTGTTCACCACCTTTTCTACTTGCTTCACCACAAATGGCTTTTACTTTCAAGGTAAAGAACCCACTTATAAAACCCAACCAAACAATACAATATGATCGGATCGACGATTACGGAATACCATATTTTCCATCCCCCATAGTGAAAATATCCCCATGGTTCAGGAAGCAATGTAGCAAGCTCATAAAGAACGATTACCACAACAAAGACAGCAACATAAAGTATTCTTTTACCAGCACTTTTATTGAAAGGGTACCAATTAAGGAAGAGTATATTTACGGGCGGAATCAATACCAGTCGAGGAATTAACCCAAGCCAATCAACACCTCGTCCAAAATACCAGTAACTATGATATTTGAACTCCACAATCAAATCAAAAAGCGATTGAAATGCAATTGTGAATGTCCAAATTTGAACGATTTGGCTCGGTGTTAATCTTTTATTGAACTTATATGCCATCAAGTTAAATATGATAACAGAAACAAAAAGTAGCACTATAGATCATCCCTTAATTCTCTTTAAGATAAGAACAAAAAGCTATTGGTATTACTTGTCCTTCCCCTTAATCTTTTCACGTATACTTTCTAATTCTTCCATAGAAAGTTCTCCAAGTGATTTCTTGATTTCTTCCTCAATCTGTTTCCTGTTTTTTTCTTTATATTGATCCCACCACTCCTGCAAGCCCTCTGTATTATTCAATAAATACTCGATATCGATGACCTCTACTTCATCGTCTGATAAATAATTTAAAACTGCAGCTAAATACCCGTTAAGTTTTTCAATTTCAGCTGAAGCTTTGTCCGTTATTTCCTTAGCGTCTTTTTCAGGTTTCTCTTCAGACGTTTCCTTCTCGATTTCCTCATTCGTCGTTGCTGACTTACGTGGCAAGAAATCTCACCCTCTTTGATTTTTGTAGATAGTATTGCCTTAAAAATCATTTACCATTAACTATATCTTCCTTAAATGACGACAACTGTCTCTTATTTTCTAAAATTAAAAAGAAGAGCTGCCACTGCTGCTCTTCCGGATATAATTTTTACTAAGCTTCATACCGATATCGATTAAATCCTAAATATCGCGTCCCCTGAAATTGAAGTTCTCCTTCGTCACCTGATACAAGCTGACCATACTCCCGACCATTCACCTGCAACTCCAGCCTGTCACCACTATCGAATTCAAAGGTAACAAAATAACTATTGTGTGCGTTCGTTTCTCCCCCGCCATGCACGCTCGTTCTTTTTGTGACTATTTTAGCGTTTGAATTAACACGTGGCTGCTTATTATTCTTACTCCAAGTTGAAATGCCGTTTACGATGACAAAGATAAAGATCCCGATAACCAATACAAAAATTATACCGATGAAAACTGGTACAGCCGTAAACATGAAGTCACCCGGTGCCTCTAACATCCCCTATTCACCCCAATCTGATTTAACCATTCTGCCAGATGCAAAAAAACATCACTTTTGTCTATAATCACTTTTATTTATTCTTGTTTACATTACGTTTTTAAAGCTAAAAAGATTCGGAGGATTTTTCCTTTTTCCAACTAAGACAACTTCTACAATCACCTTAAATAATGTAAATTCCTCATTATTAAAAAAAGCTACCAGACAGGCAGCTAAAATCAAATGGACTAAGGTAAGAATTACTTATACTCCAAGTGTTTGTGTTCAAATAGATCTTCATTTGAATCCCTTACTAAAATAAAATGATCTATATTATCAAGACCATGCAAATTGCAATTATGATGGGCAATGATTTGTTCTGCGGACAAAACCTTATTATCTGTTGTTGAATGGCCATCTGCCACTAATGTTACGTCATACCCCAGAGTGGTTGCACTTCTTGCAGTGGTATCAACACAAAACTCTGTCTTTACTCCGATTATAATTAGATGTTCGCAATCTAATTCCTTCAATGTCTCTTGGAGGCTCGTCATAAAAAATGCATTTGTAGCTTTCTTCTTAATGACAAGATCCGAAGGTAAAGGTGAAAGTTCAGGATGAATCTTATGCTCTTCAGGCTGATCGTTTCCAACATCCAGGTCTTGAATATAAATGACAGGAATGTGTTTTTCTCTTGCTTTTCCCAGTACACTTTTCAAAACGCGAAGGAGATTTTCTTTATTATGAACCGGTCCAATGGATGGTCCCTCAATGATACCCACTTGTGGGTCAATTACAAGTAAGGCTGTTTTGGTCATATCTTGAATTCCCCCAGTAAAATTTATTATTTTCTCAATTTATTCGCCATGACCTCAACTCATGACTTTGAAGCAATTTACTCCTCCATCTTATAAAGCTTTTGCAACTAACTTATTAGCATTAAAAGTTTCGTAATTAATATAGATCCATATGAAGGATAAACATTTCTCCCTCTCGCCCCATTGCACGAATTCCTTTATCTTTAAAACCACCTTTAAGATACACATGCTGAGCGATCTTATTAGCATGATTAACAGCCAAAATAATTTCATTCTTTGAAGGAAAATGCTCTCTTACAAATGAGGGCAATAAGCTCATTGAGTTACGTGCTATTCCTCTTCCTTGAAACGATGCATTGACGGAATACGCTCTTAAAAGAATAGCGTCTTGATTTTCACTAAATTGTTTTACTCCATTCCATCCATGAAGAACAAAGAATCCACCTACCTCGTTGCCAAAATGAATGACAACTGGATGACGATCATGATCAATCTCACATTTTCCCAAAGCATCAAATGGCAGAGCTGTGTATCTTTTCTGCTCATCATGCAATTGGTAATTTGCTAATAAAGCATTGTGTTCAGGTTTAAAAAAACTTAATGAAATAGCATCCTTTTCAGTAATGGACATTACGTACCTCCCTAGTAGAATTCTCTATTTTTATTTATCAAAAAAATGCAGCCAAGTAAAAATAGCAGCTGTTTGTAAAAAAGGTCATCTTTTTCTTAAGTGGATTTTATGCTTACCTTTCCTTCAATGTTTTCTTCGGGGTTCCATTCAACTTGGATTTCAAAAGTCCCATCTTGGAAGAATAACGGGAATCTTCTTTTAATAGAATTCTGCATGGGAAGGTGATATGCCTCCTCTATATTGACCCAAACTGCTCTTCCTTCTGGACCACTCTCGATGAGTTCACCCTTAAAATCCGTGGTTATGTAATTAAAAATCATATATCGATCCATTGCAACAGGATTTACATATTCATAAAGTCCTTTAAAAATAAGATTACTGACCTCCAGTCCAGTTTCCTCTTTCACCTCTCTTATCGCACTCTCGACAATACTTTCTGGAAATTCAACCTTGCCACCAGGCGGTATATAACCCTTAAAATTGTCATGTTGTCGATCAAGAAGCAAAACCTTGTCTTCATTTTGAATCATACATACGGTCCAAATTTTATAATTAACGGAATGACTCATGACTTCTCCTCAATTTTATCATTAGGATCCTAAACTCCCCAGTTACCTAAAAGCTGCTCATTAAAAATTTCTAATGAGTGGATTTCTTGATTCGATAAACGATTCGCAATTTGCTTAATGACTTTTCCATCCCGTAGTTCGTTAAGGTCAAAATCTAATAGTTCATCAAGAGTGACCCAACTTGCTTCTATAATCTCGTCCTCTTGCAGATTTAAAGCACCTCCGACAATTTCACCCGTAAAATGAAATAGGATGACTTGATTATTCATACTGCTGATAAAGTTATATACACCTGTTGCGCCAGTGAGCCTAACATCATAACCAGTCTCTTCTTTTACTTCCCTGCACGCAGCAACAAGGATGTCTTCCATATACTCGATTCGTCCAGATGGAAAATTCCACTTATTATATGCACCTGGTTTGTTTTCCTTAATCATTAATACTTTATTTTCTTTGAGAATTGATACACTCACAACTAACACGATAAATTTATCAGACATTGATCCTCCCCGTCTCTTCAAATAAATTTTTAATTAAAATGGCTAATTAGTTAACCGCTTTTCCAAAATGATTTTTGGTTCTCCTTCATCATCTGTGTAAGTGCCTATTATATTGAAGCCATTTTTTATATTTAAAATCAGCATGCTGCGCCACTTATTCTTTGTTTTGGTTTGAACAACTTTAAATCCGTTTGCTCTTAAATGTGTGTGCTGTTTTTCCATTAACATTGAAGCAATTCCTTGAGTTCTATAAGCAGGATCCACCCCGCCTATCCAGCTATAAAATTTTTCTTCATCGAGTGGATAACCAATTTTATATCCAATTACTTTTCTGCCATTCAAAGAGAGATTAAACAGCAATTGAGACTTACGTTTCATTTGGGTGATTAAATGATCAGATTGACCAAAAATCTCCCTATGCAGTTTACATATTCCTTCTAGAATATCGTCTTCAGGAATTGAGTTAAATCTTTCGTAATCAAAATCCATACACAATACCTCCATATCTGTACTCACAAACCTAATGCTCACTTAAATCGTTTTAGGATTTATAACTACTTCCACCATAATCAACGGTAATGTCCTTTATTCCCCAATTTATTTAAAGCCGCATATAATTTTAAATAGGCCATTAAACCTCAAGGGTTAATAAACATACGATTATTGTTAGGCACAACAAAGGGGCAAATTGATAAGATAAATTACAAGGAGAGATTATCGTGCGAACCACTCAAAACGCTTCTGTAAGTTTACCGTTCCCTTCGCGGTGGGGAATTAATGCTGAGATAGCTGGAAGACCCATTGTCTGGGGTGTAATTACAATCAACTCGATATCAGGTAATACTGTCATTGGTACAGCCAATTTCCGTGGAACACCTATACCAATCCAGGGTTACTGGGATGAAAATATAAAACAATTAAGATTCGATTCACCATACGCATCTTTTACAGGTAAGCTGGACATCTTTGACGATGCCGCCATCAAAATCCGTCATTTAATTTTAAGTGGGCGATTTATCATGAAACCACCTTCTTTACAGGCTGGGGAATCTGGTAATTGGATTGCAACAACAGATATAGCCCTTACAGGACCTGCAATACACACAGGAAAGCTGCCTCCAGCAGGAGCCTTTTTAACATCCGATTTGCTTTATAACAGCGGTTATAGAAACTATGCAAGGAAATTTAGATAAGATACCAAGATAATAACTTCAGATGATAATGTTCTTAAGATTTAACGATCGGACATCTTTACCTCCTAAAAATTTCAAAACCATAATAATAGATATCATTCTACTAAATAATCGGTTTTTCCTTTTAATTCAATACTGGAAAGCCATACCTGTTTGATGAGGTATGGCTTTTAATTCGATGTATATTTTATACAAGGATATTAGATAGATTTAACTTGGCATTCTTTTTCTTCTTCTTTTTTATTTTTTATATTCAAAGAAACCAAGGCGATTTCCCCAAGGGTCCGTGAATGTCGCCCACTTAACGGGAACTTCTTCTCTTGAGCAAATCTCGAAGGAAGCTACATTTAATTCTTTAATCATTCTATTTCTTGCTTCCTCGATTGATAATACGCCTAAGCGAAGAGGTCCACTTTCTTTAGAAGGGATACCCTCAGCCACCTGGAGCCAGCATCGGGGCATCAGCTCCCATTCCGCAAAGCCTGCATGAGGGATTAAATCCGGCTCTTTATTCAGTAATGTTTTATACCACATTAATCCTTCGTTAAAGTCAGATACTCGTACCTGATAGGTCAGCTCATAAATCATAGAAATATCCCCTCTCCCTTTGTTAAAAAAAATGTGGTTATCAGCAATTTCAAATTTAAACTAGTTCTGGCCTAATTCGAAATGACTTTCATCCAATCTAACAATTTTAATATCATCATTTAAATCTTGTATTTTCATAGCCAAACTTTCTACACCGAAAATTTCGGTGTATGTATGACTTCCGACCAAAAGGTTTATTCCTGCGAATTGAGCATACTGAATTGTATAAAGGGTCGCTTCACCCGTTATATATGTATCACAGCCCTCATCAAGCGCAGTCTTAAGATGGTTAGTAGCATGACCTGCCCCTGTCAGTACTCCAACCCTTTTTATCTCTTTGTCATTATTTCTCCACGCTCTAATAGGCTCACGTAATTCATTGCACATTTTGCCCACGAGAACATCAAAGCCCATAGGCACCTTAAACTCACCTATTCCTGGAGTTTCGCCGCCATCCGTATAAATTGAAGGCTTCAATAATTTATCAATGCATAACTTGTTCATAAGTGATGTGCATGTACCGAAATCTATATAATCTAATGGACCGTGAATCCAAAAATGGCTTATATTATACTCAGTAAGCTTTTTTACACATTCCTCTCTAAGTCCATAAACAAAGTCCCAGGCATCATGATGCGTTAACAAGAGATCAACATTATTTTCCGCGGCCTTTTCAATGATCTCTATCGATAAGTTAGTAGAATATCCAATAATCTTGATTGAATTATTCGACCTATTTGTAAAGCCAAAATCATCATTAAATACTTCCAAAAGATCATGAAGAAATAGTTTTTTAATCGATAATTCAAATTGCTCTAGGTTCATTTTCAAACTCCCCCATCCTTCAATATTCTAAATAGAGAAAAGAATTCCTGCTATATTTCCAAAATCCAACATTTTCAGAAAGAAAAAAGCTGCCAATTGGCAGCTTTAACTTTTAGTTTACATGGCTCTATGGTCACGCAAGTAATGAACTTGATCATCGGTAATCATGATTCCATGAAATCTCATTAAGATTTCCTTTAAATGTGGGGGTGTCCTGTTAGCATCATAGGCACAAACTGAAATAACCCCTTTATCTTTAATATGCATATCTATATCTTTTTCATATTGTTCAATGTTATCGGTAATATCATCCTCATCAGACCACTCAATAAGTCCCCATGTAAAGACGGAAACATCTGAATCTAAATAAGGCTCAATGGATGTTTTGAAATAATCAAAGATCGTCTGAGCATGGAAATCCCCATTTGCATAGTAAAAATCAAAGTTATTGATAAAGTGTATGTTATTAAACTGTTCATCATTTAATTGTTTTTTTAGATTCGTACGCAAGTGAATAATATTGCGATCATTTTCTACTAATAAGACGTGGGAACCGTTTTGAACGGCAGACACAGTGAAATTAAGGGCATTTTGAAGATACTTTTCCATATCAATATACTGATAAAAAATATGTCCCTGGTTAGTCTTTTTGAGATCTCTTACAAGTTCTGTCAGAAAATTGTCCATAAAAAATTATCCCCTTACTTAACAACTACCTTGTATTATAGCATTTTACAGGTGAAATTATTCTATGATTCTAAAAATAGTATTTCTTCATATTAAAAAACTTGTAAACTACTTATTCAATGTGAATGCAAATTTGGTATTCAAAAATTAGGTGGTTTTTTTTTTAGTATCTTTATGTGAATTCTTATCTTAACACAATTAATAATCCTTAATGATTGTTTTCTATTTTTAATATTAACATGCCACTTAAATTTTCTGAATTTTCAAAGTTTAAAACATCCCTTCAAGCTAAAATATGGTAAAATAATCAAAAAGTATAATACAGAGGGGCAATTAATTATGGCCAGGCCACGAGCCTTTGCGGCAATTATAAAAGATGATCATATCCTTATGACAAAACATATATATCCTGATAAAACTTTTTGGACCCTTCCTGGAGGAGGCCTTGAAGAAGGAGAAACCTTTGAGGACGCTGTTATTCGTGAGGTAAAAGAAGAGGTCAATTTGGATGTGGAGGTCGTAAATTTCCTTTTCGCCGGTCAATACAGCGGCGGTGAAGAAAAATGTTATTTAGTTCACCTTTTACATGATCAGACTCCACTGCTGGGGTACGACCCTGAGTTTAACTCGGTTGAACAAACTCTTACTGATGTAAAATGGTTCCCGATTGAAGTAATGAAGGAAGATTTACATGTTTCAAGAGTAATTAAAGCTATGAAAATAGCTTTATAATTTTGCATAAGGAGATAATAACATGCTAACGGAAATATATATGGTTAGGCACGCACATTCCTTCTTCTCTTTAGAGCATGAAGAAACACGCGAACTATCTGAAAAAGGCTGGAAGGATGCGGAACGAATTACGGAAATCTTACTAAAAGAGAATATCGTTCATATCATCTCTAGTTCTTACGTAAGAGCTAGGCAAACAGTTGAAGGGCTAGCTAGACATCTACAAATGGATATTGAAATTGATCCGCGTTTTCGTGAACGTGATCTGGCGGCAAGGGACCATTATTTTGAAAACCCTGCGGAAGCGATGCAAAAGGTATTTGCAGAGCCAAATTTCAATTTCCCTGGCGGGGAATCAAATTCAGAGGTTCAGCAGCGAGGTATCTCAGCCCTTCGTAATGTGGTCTCTAAATATAAAGGTAAAAATATAGCCATTGGCATCCATGGGAACATTATGACTTGTACCATGCAATTCTTTGATCAAATTTATGATTATGAATTTTGGAAACAAACGACCAAGCCGGATATATACAAGTTGACTATTAATGATCAATTTGAATTGGTTTCATGTGAAAGAATGTGGAAGCCGGTTAATGACAATAAAATAGCTATGATGGTGAACTGATATCCTTGAACCGCATCAACTAGCCAAAAGATTATTGGGAATTATACAGTTTCAATCCCAAATAGGGTAAGGAACCCTTCCAATTCTTACAGCACGTTTCTTTTCATTCTTCAGTTCTGTTCCCATTGCTGAGATATTTTCATGAAACCTCCATTAATAATGGTTAAGATTTCAATGGACTCCATAGCTTGGGTTCCAAGACCCTTGCTCTTTACGAATATGAACAATTTGGCCAATATGATACGTTGTGTGAATCGTAAGGTGGGTAAGATCTGAGACCCATTGCTGCAGCCTGTCTTCCTGAGATTCTTTTACAGAAATGATCCATTCAGACATGATGTGGTCAATCATTTCTACAGTTGACTGCCAGCTCCTATCGTCATTTTTAGTGAATGTAAAATCATTACTTTCCAGACCTCTAGGATTGGATATCCCATTAAATCGGTTTAAATACCTCTGGTTATAGTAAATTAAATGATTCACTATTTCACGGATGCTATTTGCTGATATATTCGTTTTTGCAAATGCTTGTTCTTCAGTTAGTCCTCTTAGAGCACTTTGGAGTGAAACAAACCAGGTATCCTGGTCATGGCAAGCCTGCAATTGAGCTATGAGAATCTCTTTACTGTTCATCTAGATATTCCCTCCTTAATATTGAATAGGCATAGTTATGCTTCACCTTATCCTTGTAGCTAAAATAGCAGCAGTCGTTGGAGTCAGATAAATTTCGGTGGAAGATAGGCATGGATGATTCAGCCAGAAGTCCCGAACTGCATCATGTTTTCCCCTCCATTCCTCCGGCCAATGCTCTTCAGGTGTAAAATCATCCATCAATAGGAGTCCGCCAATCTCTAGTATATCAAAAAGCTTTTCCCCTTCGACAGATTTAACGATAGCCGCATCTGCGAAAATAAACTGAAATGGACCATTTCCATAGATTTCTTTCCAGTCCCCTTCAACGAACTCTGCTTGTGGATGCCTAATATACTTTCTTACTAAATCCACTCTTTTTATATCATTATCTATTGATATAAATTGGACTCCAGGCAAAATGGAAGATAGAATCCACGAACTTCCTACTCCAAGCCCGGTTCCTACCTCAAGGATTCCCCCGGCTTTTACCTGTCCTGCCAATACGCTTAATAATCTTCCTGCTTCATCTTTACACGAATGATTAAAATTATTTTGTTCTGCCAAAGACTTGGCTGCCAGAACTAATTGAGGATAATAGGTATTTGAATGATATGTACGCACCTCTATTTAGACCACCCTTTTTTTACTTATCGTAAACTTTTCTACCCTAACCTCATCCATCTTCAGACCAAGTTTCATATCAGCAACCCTTCAACGATTCCTTTTCTGCTACAGCCATATATGCCGAAGGGTTCATTTCATCACTTTCAATCACTAATGCTGTCACTCCGTGTTCCGTTTTCGTTTCATGCCATTCGTCTTTATCCCAAAACACCGCAACACCCGGCTGCACTTTATAATATTCCTTTGATTCATTGCAAACATATCCCTCTCCGCTCAGGATCAGGAGGAGCTGTGGTTTAGTCGCCTGATGGTAGCCAATGAGTCCATTTTCATCTAAATGCATGACTCCAATTGATGTGGGAGTTTGATTTCTTGTTATTCGAGACATGATAAAATCTGATTCGTACATTGTAATGTGCATTCCGGTTTCTTTTCGAAATTCATAAAATTCCATTAGGTACCTCCAAATTTTATTCCCTCAGCTTCTTAATCAAAAGTATCCGCCTATAATCACCTAGATTTATAAAAATTCGCCAAATGGGTTACATTTCCTTTCATGTTACCCAATAAAATAAGCAGCCTATGAAAAGCTGCTTATCCATATAATCCCAACCCAATCATTCTAAATACTCAAGCCATGCATGTTTAGAATTCTGTAAATGTACTGCATTACGAAGCCACATTTTCTGATTAACGGTAAGAAAATCTTTTATTATCATAAAATCGTGATTGTCCTTTTCGCTCGTATTTTTAGCCTTATAAAGAAGGACAATTGCTGGATTTAATATTGGAATTCCTGACTTTGAATAACACCAAGCTGAAGAATGAGGGAGCTTGATTCTTCCATCTCTCCTGAAAATCCATTCCCTTTCTATGGACTCATTTAGAAGGATTTCTAATTTTTCTCCAGAGTCTCTGTTGGATGCATGAATTTCGTGAACTGGCAGACTTAAAAACTCATCTTTCCATTGAATCATTTTATGGCTTACAACTTTTTTAAAGTCCCAACCCTTCAGATAGTCTTTTAGATGGAATTGATCTTGTCTGAAGATGGCTATCTCAATATCACTATGCTCCCTTGTTTCTTTGCCAAAATAAAGATCCAAGGCCCAGCCTCCAGCTATAAACCAGGAACTTTCAAAGTTTGACATTATTGAATTCACCCAATTACATTGCTCGAATGGCATACTTGACCCCTAAAAATTTATTTCCTATCATTATTAAAATGCTCAATATACTTCGTTAATTTCTGTAGGCAAAACAAATGACCCATCCATTGATGGCTTAAAAGTCATCACTTTGAATATCGCATCTAAATTTAACGTACCATAGATATGCGGAAACAACATGCCTGTATCTGATGTGTCTTCATATACAATTCTTGCCCTTACCTTTTTAGCGTCTATACATAAAAGCAATAAATCGGTGTGTCCCTTAAAAAAAGAATTCGCCACCCAAATCAATTGTTCTTTAGTTGAGCAGTGTATAAAGCCCTCATCGTCTAAACTAGATGGAGTATGCAGTCCTTCTCTTTGTGCTTTTTTCCAGTCTTCTTCTGAAATAATATGTAAAATCATTCATATCCTCCTTCCAAATCTAAATAATTATTTCCTGACAATCAAATGCTGTGGAGTAAATGGAATTTCTAAAAGGGCTGATTTAAGAAATTCAGGATAAAGCAATATTTCTTCAAGTTCCTCAACAGGAACCCACTGATAAATTAATCGTTCTCCTTCTTCCCCATAAAAGGGTTCAGTCTTAAAAGTAAAACTACCATCTACAATTGCAACCTGATAATATAAGCCGATTTCATGATAATTTTTATTATTGTAATCAAAGAAATTTTCCGTGAACCAAAGCAAGCGCTCCACATTAACATTAAGCCCTAATTCCTCTTTCACTTCCCTGATGATACTAGTCTGTGAATCCTCCATAACCTCCACTCTTCCACCAGGCAATGCCCAGTATGAATCCGTTCCTTGTTTGTGAATCAGCACATGACCGTTCTTCACAATAACCGCTGCAACCCGATAATTAAAAACAGCACCCTCCAAATAAAACGTTGCATCCATTTCCAAATCCCCCTTTATCCCTTTAAAGCACTGGGGGTCAGACCCCTTTATGCAGTTTCTAATCATTTTGTGTATATTAGTTTAGTTTTGGTGGTTTTCGGTGTTTTGTTGCTTGTTCGTAGGCGTATGCTAATTTGATTAAAGTCCCCTCACTGAATGCAGTGCTTGCAAAGGTGATGCCGAATGGTCTTCCATTTTCCATATAACCGGCAGGTACTGTAATGGCTGGGTACCCAGCTTTGGCACAAATCGTTGAACAAATATACGCTGGGAATAAAATTGCATCAAGACCATATTTCCTCAAAGCATAATCAATCCCCTGCTCCTGAGAATAATAGATGTCCTCCAATTTGGATAGTAAGTATTCGGGACTTTTTAATGTATTTGGGAACTTCTCTCTATATTCGAGCATGTTTTGCCCGTACTTTAATGCCTTCTCTTCGTGCACCCTGTTAAACTGGATCAGCTCAGCAGCCGAATGGACCGGGACATTTGCAGGCAGTTTAGCAAGATAATTGTCAAGACTGTGTTTCATTTCATGAGTAGGCACAGACCTGCTCCATTCTCTTTTGAATGATGGAATATCGATGTCCTGAACGACTTCCGCTCCCTGGCTGCCGAGGACGGAAATAGCATCACTAAATAGGGTTTCATCATATTCACTTGGTTCTCGAAAATCCTTTTCCGATCCTTTATAAACCCCAATTCGAGCACCCCAGAATCCATTAGAATCTAAAAAATTTGTATAGTCCTGAGGAGGTTTGCTCACCTGCTTATGCGTCGCTGAATCATTGGAATCATACCCTGCCATAGTTCCAAGTAAAACGGCTGCATCACTGACAGTCCTGGTAATTGGCCCCGCCGTATCCTGTGTATATGTAAAAGGAATGATGCCTGAACGGCTAATCAACCCTAAAGTTGGCTTTAGACCAACAACTGAATTTTGCACAGCAGGACTTAAAATGGAAGCATCGGTCTCAGTACCAACTGACAATACGGTAAAATTCGCAGCAACTGCAGCAGCAGAACCAGAACTCGATCCTCCTACAAAAAATTCACCAGGACCATACGGATTTAAAGTTTGTCCTCCCCTGGCACTGTATCCGGCCCACATCGTCAACGACATTCCATTTGCCAATTCTGTCATATTCGTTTTGCCTAATATGACTGCTCCAGCTTTACGGAGCTTCTCAACAAGGAATGCATCCCTCTCGCTTAGATGGTTTTCAAGAGCGAGCATGCCAGCACTTGTATGCATCGAATCCTTTGTTTCAATATTATCTTTTAGGAGAACAGGAATGCCATGCAAAGGACCCCTTGGCCCATTCTCCTTTCGCTCTGCATCCAGCCCTTCCGCAATAAATATTGCGTCAGGATTTATTTCAAGAAGGGAGTTGATCATCGGTCCATCCTGGTCAAGCTTTGCAATTCTGTAAATATAAAACATCACCAATTCCCTTGATGTAAGTTCTCCTTTTTCCATCGCAAATTGTAAATTCTGAATCGTTAATTCTTCTTTCAAAAAATGATTAAATTTCAGCTCCATATTATCTCCTTCTATAATCTGGAAAAATAAACAACTAATATTAATTCTATTAAAACTTAAAAACTCCTACCATTTTTTTAAATTTAAAAAGCGCTCCTGTTGTTATAAGAGCGTCTTTGGTATAAGTGATAATAATTTTTCACCGCGTTGCCTATAAAAATCAATGTGAGATTTAAGTAATTCACTATCATTCGTTTCTAATATTGAAGCTGTATCCTTCACAAAGTTCCAGTTCATGCAGCCTGATAACCACACAAGCGAGGCAAGCCTGCTATAGTCATTTTCCTCAAGAAAGTCAGCAGCACCATAGCCTTGTAAAAAATCTTCAGCAAGCACTGGTGACATTTCTGATGAATGGATACCCTCTGTTCTCGAATACCATTTGATAAGCCATGCTAAACCTTCAATTCGGTCGTCATAGCCGATAGACTCGAAGTCGACAATCCCGATTACATTCCTTTTTTCGTCCCAGAGAACATTAAGTGGATTCAAATCTGATTGAATAATAAAATCCATTTTTTCAGTCCGCGCTAATTCAATATGTTCTTCTGCGACACTGAAATACTCGTCAACTATTTTTATATTCTCTGAAGAAATATTAGATGTAAGAATCTTGTCGCGCAGTTTCCCTATAAATGCTTCATATCCAACCAGGTGCGACCTTTTCTTAAAAAGGGAACTTGAAAAAGCAATGGATACATCATGAAATTTCCTAGCCGTTTTTCCAAATTCACGGGCAATATTTTCATCACCATGTGTAATATGCTGGCCATCAATCCATTCAAAAAGAATAAAATAATAGTTTTCATTTTGCCATATTATTTTCGTAAACGGTTGACCTTCTGTTTCTGGAACTAACTTCATAAATGGAATCTGCTGATCAACGAGGTAGCGGCAAAATTCAGATTGCTCATATAAAATTTCAGCATTCATTTCCCCAAAAACATTATTAGGGGATCGGTCTTCTTTTAAAAACCTGGCAGAATAAGCCTTTCCATCCGTCCAAATTTTAAAGTGCAAATCCTTGCTCCAGCTTTTAAGTTCTTTTTCAATAGTTAGTGAAAACTTCCCCAGTGAATAAGTATGTAGCGATTCTCTTAACAAGTTATGCATTTAATTCCTCTCTCTTACTGCCATGAATTCGGTGAATCAACATTTAAAATGATTTTCCCCTGATTAAGCCTGTTTTCCATTAGTCGATGAGCTTCCGCTGCCTCACTAAGGTAATATTCGTGTCCTATTTTTTTCTTTAATTGCTTGTTAACAAGGTAGGGAATTACTTGCTCTGCCGTTTCCTTTAATAAATAGGGCCTTAGCATTCTTGTCGTCCCTAAGCTAAAGCCAAGCAGCGACCTGCAACTGGCGTGTACATCAATCGTTTTCACATTGCCGATATCGCCGCTTGAATTTCCGAAATGAACCAATCTTCCATATGGTGCAAGGCAATTCATACTGTTATCCGTTACAGATCCTGACACAGAATCCAAGATAATATCTACACCGTATCCGTTCGTAAGCTCGTTCACTCTCTTTGCAAAATCTTCTTCCTGATAACAAATAACGTGATCAGCTCCACTTTCTATTGCAGTCTTAATTTTATCTTTACTCCCTACAGTGCCGATCACCTTACTCGTGCCCATCACCTTTGCAAGCTGAATGGCTGTCGTCCCCACGCCGCCAGCCGCCGCATGTACCAATACAGATTCACCTTTTTGAATTCTGGCTACATCATTCAGCAATCTATAGGATAAAAAAGATACTATTGGGGCTGCCGCAGCCGTTTGAAAATCTAGTTCATCCGGAATCGGAAAAACCAATACCTCAGATGCAACCACATATTCTGCATATGAGCCATATTTCGGGAAAGCCATGACCCTTTGGCCTTTTCTTAAATCTTTCACGTTTGATCCTATTTTTTCAATATATCCCGCTGCATCCAGCCCAGGGATAAAGGGAAGCTTTGCACCCTTTTTACCGTATCTTGATTTAATATCTGCAAAGTTAACGCTTGTTTTAACAACTTTAATTAATACTTCATCCGAATTAATTTCAGGAACAGCTACCTCTTCATATTTTAAAAATTCAGGCCCGCCAAATTCCGTCACTAATATAGCTTTCATACACTCAACTCCTAATTTTCAAGTCCCCTTTAATGTAATAGATGGGATGATAAGATGAAAATTCGAAAAGATTATGCAGCGTGATTAGCAATACTTATCAAGATTCTTCTTCATAAGGGAGGCAATAAGGTTGTCATTTTCAGAGGAGGAGTTTTCTAGCTGCCCTAGAATTAATTTTTGCCGTTCAACAGGGTGGTTTTGGCTAAGTTTAGCCTTTGCTTCAATTTTTGAGATTTTAATTTTAAATGCTACTATCCCTTTGCTCATTCCTTCTATATAACTTGGTTCCACAATATTTATATTGTAGTCGCTATCGGGTCTCTCATATTTTTTCACCATATCGTCTAATGTGTTGAAAATGACATTTTTATCTTCGATGATTTCCAGCTCACCGTATACATGGATGGCAACATAATTCCAGGTAGGAACTGCCTTGTTCGTTTCGTACCAGGATGGAGAAATATAGCTATGCGGACCCTGGAAAATTACCAGGATCTTCTGGTCTCGAGTATCCTTCCATTGTTCATTCGCTCGAGCAAAATGCCCATACAATACCCTCTCCTCTTTATTTAATATGAGGGGAAGATGAGTAGCATAAGGCTCACCCTGATGCTGGGAAATTAGGGTTGCAAAGCTGAAACTCTCGATTACGTCGAAAATAATGGTTTCATCAGCGATTATGAAGTGCTTCGGTATATACATTAGTATTCTCCCCTTTTCAATCAGCCGAAAATTTGAGCAGCAATCCCATAAAGATGACCGTTTCTTTAAAGCATCCTCCCACCTATTCCGACACCTGAATCAAGTAACCTAAAATTATCTTGATTGCATCAATGAAACACGATAAGGATGAAGATCAGCACTCATCAGCCCATGCAGAACTGCTGGATCATTTACCATGATTTCACGTGCAGCATCCAGTGTTTCCTCCCGAAAAACAACAATCCCAAAAGCACCATCCAAACAAGGACCCGCCAGGATAAGTTTTTCTTCAGAAAGCAACGCATTTAAATAATCAAAATGCCTTTTCATAATCCCGCTTTCCTCTTCCGTCATCGTCTCAATAAAACCCTGCCTAACCGGCCGAATCAAATAAACAAACTCTCCCATATACAAACTCCTCCCATAGTGTCCAATCTACACAAGGGCATTGTATCAAATGAACAATGCCCTTGTGTCCTAGTTCTGTATTTTCATTGTTTCTCCCCCAAATAAATTCCTGCCCCTAAACGCGATGACACTGACAATTAAGAGCAATAGACTCGCCGTAATAAAAACGGCCCGTATTCCAATGATCTCTGCGATCAATCCCATAGTGACAGCTGCAATCCCAAAAGTTCCTGTAGCGATGCTGCTCAAAGAAGTGTAGACTGCTGCAAGATTCTCCTTCAAAACACTTTTTTGAATGATTGTCTGTTTTGGAATACCTTCAAGCTGACCAGATATACCCAATAACAGGGATATTATTAATGCCATCACTGGAATCGTTGTAAAACTGAATAAGCTGGTCAGAATAAAGCTCGCCATGGCGCTAATATAAAAGAATTTACTTAGGTTCTTTTCAATGAAAAAATCATATTTCACACTAAAAACGCTCCCAAGTATGAGTCCCGTGAAAAATGCTCCGTTAATAAACCCCCACCAGGCTTCATTTTGATTAAGTGCTTCTGTCACAAAAACCAAAATGATTGCTGACACCCAGACTGCTTCAGCAAATGATTCGAGGAAATCAATGATTGCTATCCTCAAAAGGGCTGGAGTCTCAACAATTGTCTTCCATCCACTGGTTATTTGGTTTCGCTTTTTCTCCTCTTTTACCGGCATAGATTCAACAGGCTTAAGAAAACTAATTACTAAACTTGCAAAAACAAAAATCAGAGTGACCGACCAAAGAATAAATTCAACGGAGGAAATGGACAATATAATTCCTCCGATAAACCACATAAATACCTGGATAAATTGATTTACCGTTTCACTTATGCCGTTCGCCCTAACCAAATCTTTTTCCTCAACATATTGAGGGATCATAGCCAGTTTGACTGGATTTGCACATCCATCAAGAAATGCTATTGCAGCAATGAATATAAATATTAAGTAAAAACTATTCAGGTTCATTCCTGTCATAAAATAAGAACTGAGCCCAAACATAATAGCCGTCTTCCCTAATTGTGGCCAGAGCAAAAGATACTTTAAATTGATTCTGCCAACTAGAATAGGAGTCAAAAGGCTTGAAATAAACATGAACATCGTAATCGTAAAAGGAACCATCGAGGTTAGCGCAGCAGATTCCGTTTGTTTATATAAAACACTGATAACCGTAATGGTATAGAAAACATCGCCTATATTTGCCAGCGTTTGGCCAAGAATTAAATAGATAAAGCTTTTATTTGTTTTCATTTTAACTCCCCCGTTTACCTGAATAAATCAATTACTAGGGAGCTTTTAAATTGGACTATTATTCATCATTTTCTCCTTCTATTGGTGAGCTTTTATTTCCAGGGGGAGTTGAAAATAAAAGAGAATTATATTAACTCATCAGTATCATTAGTCTTTAAAAATCAAATTGTGACTTAATGTATATTCGGCAGCAATCGAGCATTTCCCTTTCTAACTAAAATCTGCAGAACAAAATTTCCCCACAAATGATCTCCACTTTTCACAAAAACTTTGCAAAAAAAAATCCCCTCATCATAAAGATAAGGGGATAAGATTTACATTATTCGAAAACTGAATCAACCGCGCAGCTCGCTTTGAAGCTTACGGAACTGCAAATACATCGCAATCCGCCATGGAACAATCATTCCGAAGGCCAGAATCCAAAACATACCGCTGAGCTCGCCTACATCAATTGTGCTGCTGAGCAAAAGCTTTGCAACCACACGTACAATTAATAGGCCGATTAAAATGAAAATAAATGCTTTCGATCTTTTGAGATAGATATCTCGATCGCGGATTTCAAATTGGGAAGTTTTAATCAGCAGGATTGAAAAAAGCATTCCGACTGACAAAGCTTCAATGATTTGCAAAAAGTGTACCCTGAACATCGGGAAAATGAACATGAGCGCTCCAGTGCTCATGAAGATTGGCGGTAAGATGATTTTCTTTGCGCTGGCTGGTTTTTTGGCAGCTTTCATGCGCACGGCTGTAACAAAAACGGCCATACCGACAGCACCAACTGTTGAAGCCACAACATAATTCATTCACATTTCCATCCTTTATTTGTAGATTTCCACTATTATTATAATGAAAATAAGCCATTTAAGATAGACTTAAATGGCTGTTTATTATCTTAATACCCTTGAAACTGAATCTACTACCTGTGATCCGTCGAACGGTTTGACAATAAAATCCTTTGCTCCAGCTTCTATGGCATCTACGACCATTTTTTGTTGTCCCATAGCCGAACACATAATGATTTTTGCGTCATTAAAATCCTTTTTGATTTCTTTTACCGCATCAAGCCCACTCATTTCAGGCATAGTAATGTCCATTGTCACTAGATCGGGTTTCAACTCGCGATATAGCCTTACTGCTTCACGTCCGTTTTCTGCTTCCCCTACGATTTCGTGATTCGCTTTTTTCAATATATTCGTTAAAGTGATTCTCATAAATTTTGCGTCGTCAACTATCAAAATTCTGGCCATCGCTGTATCCTCCCCGACAATCACAACAAGTATAAATCTATTATATTTCCCTTCTAATACAATATAACTATATTTATAAATTAATTTCAATGTTAATACACTAAGAATATGCTGAATTGGAAAAAATAACTTATGAAAAAAATCTCATTTATGGACATATATCTCTTAAGCAATTCGAAGTCTATAATGTTTTTTAAAAACCTGTAAAGTCGCCAAACATCATAGAAAGTATGGAAATCAGTTTTGTCATCCAGTCAAAAAATAGCATGACACCGACTAAAATCATGATATAGCCGCCAATTTTAACGATCTTGACATTATGCTTGCGTATCCACTGCATTTTTCCTATGAAAAATGAAAGAATGAAGAAAGGGATTGCAAAGCCAAGTGTATAAGCGATCATATAAAGCATTCCTGACCCTGGATTTGAACCAGCCAGAAGGATAACAGACGCCAGAATTGGACCAGTACATGGAGTCCATCCCGCAGCAAATGCCATACCAATCAAGGAAGAACCAAAATAACCTGAAGGACGGTTCTTGAACTCGAACTTCCGATCTTTCATTAGGAATTCCGGTTTAAAAAAGCCAATGACCATCAAACCAAATGCAATGATAAAAATCGCGCCAAGCTGACGGATTAAGTCCTGGTATTGGATGAAAAATTGGCCCAGGAATGATGTTCCAAAGCCGATTGCAATAAAGATCATTGAGAAGCCTAAAAGGAAAAATAGTGTATGCAGCAGGCTGCGTTTCTGCAGCATTGCATTTTCACCTTTCAGTTCCCCGACTGACATCCCGGTAATATATGATAAGAATGCAGGATATAGCGGCAGGCAGCATGGAGAAATAAAGCTCAGGAATCCAGCACTCAAGGCTATAAATATATTTATATCTGTCATGATCACAACTCCAATAATTAGTCGATTTGTTCCTATTCTAACAAAATTTCAATCTCATTATAATATATAAGCTGTGAACAATTTATTAATTCTATAAAAATGATGTTTAACGTTAAAATATCTGGGTAAACTAAGATGGTGTTTAATTTAGCAGGGAATTTTTTTACAAATGTTTCTTTTGAAATTTGGCAGCAAATGCTATATACTAATATAGCACTTGAAATTATTTCTATATTTATAACCTTTTTACATAAATTTAGTTTGATAGACTGCCAAGAGATAAAACAGGAAAGGATTTTCACATTGTCTAAAGAGCAACTGATCACCCTTATTGAGAAGAAACGTGAAGAATTGATTCAAATCGCTTCGAAGAACGGCCTCAGCTCAAACATTGCGATCCATCACAGCCAAGAGCTTGATGAACTACTGAATGAATATAACCGGGCATACATAAAAAAAGTTCCGACCCATTAAAAAACAGCTAAACGCATCCGGCGTTGTAGCTGTTTTATTTTTTTCGATTGTTATCCTACTACATCTTCCAGCCTCTCGACTGAACCATTTTGCAGTAAATACATCTTATGGTAAAGTCCCTGATGCGCAAGCAACTCCTGATGTGTACCCCGTTCGACGATTTCTCCATGATGCAGCACGACAATCTGATCCGCATCCTGTATCGTCGACAAACGATGGGCAATCGCAATCGTGGTCCTGCCTTGGCGCATTTTTGCGAGTGCCGTCTGGATCGCCTCTTCAGTTTCCGTATCTATATTAGCCGTTGCTTCATCTAGGACAAGAATCTTCGGATTCGCGGCAATCGTCCTTGCGAAGGCAATCAGCTGTCGTTGCCCGCTTGAGAAAGTAGAACCTCGCTCCGTTACCTTATGGTCATAGCCATCCTCAAGCTTCTCTATGAACGAATCCGCCTGGACGAATTCTGCTGCTTTCCTGATATCATCTTCATTCAAATCACTGTTATGCAGCTTAATATTCTCCCCCACCGTTCCATAAAACAGGAATGGATCCTGGAGAACAAGCCCCATCTTTTCACGCAATTCATTTACCGGATAATTTTTTATCGAAGAACCATCAATCAGGATTTCCCCGCGCTTGAATTCATAGAAACGCATCAGCAAATTGATGATCGAGCTCTTACCGCTTCCAGTATGGCCGACAAAAGCCAGGGTTTCTCCTGGATTTACCGTAAAGCTAATATTTTTCAGAACATCACGCTTCCCATCATATGAGAAGCTAACGTCCTTGAATTCAATTTGACCTTCATTAATTCCCTTGGATACTGAACCAGTTTGCGCTGGCGCAAGTTCTTGCTCATCAAGGAGTTTAAATACCCTCGATGCTGCTACGATTGCCTGCTGATACATCGACAGCCGCATCATCATATTGTTAACCGGTTCAAAAAAGCGGTCAAGGTAATTGATGAACGCATACAGGACACCAATTTCAATCGGACTGTTAAAGGATGTGATCCCGAAAAAGCTCAGTACGATGATAAGTGCGAATACATATACAAGGTCTACTGCCGGCCTTAAAAGAAGTCCATCTGCCTTGATATTTTTCATGCCCGCTTCAAAGTGCTTATCATTAATATCGCCAAATTCTTTCTTCAGCCTTTCTTCCTGACGGAACATCTGAATGATCGCCATTCCCTGTAGTGATTCGCTCAATTTAGCATTCAGCTGGCTTAAGCGTTCCCTCATATCCTGGTAAAACTTTGAACTAAGCTTTCTGTACATGCTCATAATGAACACAATCAGCGGTAAAATCAGCATCGTGAATAACGCAAGCTTCACGTTAAGAATGAACATCGCCACGAAGATACCAGCTAATAAGAAACCACTTTGGATAAAGGTCGCGATTACACTGACAAACATGTCCTTAATCGCTTCTGTGTCGTTTGTTACTCTTGAAACAAGCGACCCTGCAGGTGTTTTGTCAAAGTATTTCAATCCTAACTGCTGTACCTTTGTAAAAACATCAATCCGCATTTGCTGAATAATCTTAAGGGCAATCTCCTGGAATTTCAGCAGCTGGAAATAAGAAACTAAAACATTCAGTACCTGAATCCCCATGTAAGCTGTCCCAAGCATAATAAGGGGTTTGAAAGGCAGATAGCCTTCCCTTAAGTAATCATCAATAAAAATCTTTACCAGGATTGGACCTAAAACATCTCCCACGGTCGCAAGCAGCAAGAAGCCAAAGGCGACCAAGATCTTTTTTAAATGTGGCTTTGCATATGCAAGAAGCCTGAACAGCACAAATCGCTGCTCTTTTGCGTTTAATACAGGTGTCTTTTCCATCAATGTCACCCTCCCTGCTCGACAAGCTCTTCAAGCTGCTGCCTTACATACATATCCTTATACCAGCCGTCTTGTTCCATCAGCTGATCATGCGAACCACGTTCAGCGATTTCACCTTCATCAAGAACGATGATCAGGTCAGCATGGTGAATTGCACTCAAGCGGTGGGCTGTGATGATCGTTGTCTTATCTTTTCTATTTTCTTTTAATGCAGATAAAATTTGTTCCTCTGTTTTAGCGTCAACAGCCGATAACGAATCATCCAATATGAGGATCTCGGGATTCATCACTAGTGCTCTTGCGATTGAAATCCGCTGCTTTTGCCCTCCGGAAAGCGAAACTCCTCGCTCGCCTACAACCGTTTCATATCCATCGGTAAATTCGAGGATATCATCATGGATATTTGCGATTTTCGCTGCATCAAAGATTACTTCCTTGTTAACTGCAGGGTTTGCAAAGGCAATATTCTCCTGGACTGTTGCCGAAAAAAGAAAATGGTCTTGTGGAACATACCCGATTGCCTCTCTTAATCTTTCCATTTTATAATCCTGAATGTTCCGGCCACCAATGCTTATATTTCCATTCATCAGATCGAATTCACGAATCAGCAATTTAAGCAAAGTTGTTTTACCTGCTCCTGTTTTTCCAACGATTCCGAGTGTTTGCCCTTTGCCAAGTCCAAATACAATATCCTTTAAAATAGGTTCCTGATCATTTGGATAAGTAAATGAACGAATATTGTAGTCGATGCGGCCATGCGGGACAATGTCGAGTGAATCTGGTTTGTCCTGGATATCTATTTTTTCGTCAAGCAGCGCTGATACTCGGTCATAGGATGCGCGGCCCCTTTCGACGATATTGAAGAACCAGCCAAAAGCGAGCATCGGCCAGATCAGCAATCCTAAATAGGAAGTGAACGCCACAAGCTGTCCGATCGTCAATTCACCATTTAAAACAAATCTTGATCCAAACGCAATTGATAAAAAGAAGGAAATCCCAACAATGATTGAAATCGTCGGGTCAAAAAGGGAGTCCACCTTCGCCACCGCGATATTCTTTTTAACCACGTCTTCAGATTGTTTCCGGAAGTCTTCTATGTCTTCCTTTTCCTGACCAAAAGTCTTGATGACCTTGATTCCAGTAATACTTTCCTGCGTTTTATCATTCAAATCCGAGAAGGCTTCCTGTGCCTTATGGAAGCGCTGATGAAGCATAGTTCCGTACCAGCTCGTAAGGATCGCCATAAGCGGCATTGGAATCAGTGCAATCAATGTCAGCTTCCAGCTGATTGTAGCCGCCATCGCGATGATGACAAATCCGCCTGTTGCCAGAGAGTCCACAAAGGTAAGCACCCCTGCACCGGCTGTCTGCTGGATTGCCGAAAGATCGTTTGTCGCGTGGGCCATCAAATCTCCGGTTCTTCTTTTCTGGTAAAACGACTGCGACATGCTCGTAAAGTGAGCATATAGACGGTTCCTTAATAAACGAGACAATTTTACTGCCGATCCGAAAATCATGATTCGCCAATAATAGCGCAATGTGTACATTGCCATCCCTGAAGCAGCAAGCACAAAAATCCATTTGCCAAGTGTGCCTGCAGTCAGTGTCCCATTTGTAATTTCATCGACAACAATGCCAATGATCCTTGGCGGCACAAGCTGCAGCAGAGCGACAAACAATAACAGGAAAACCCCTGTTAAATAGGCTTTCTTCTCCGCCTTGAAATACCACATCAAATCCTTAAATACGCTCATATATATTTCCCCCAAACCCCTCAAATGCTTAAATAGTTTAACAAATTTTTGTAAAATGGGGAAGATTTTTATAATTTTGCAAGCGGGTTATTTTCTATCACTGAACTATGAAAAACCCTCTTTCTATTTGACAAATGATACACATTTAAAGAATTCCCATACAAAAGAAGCTCCCGGATGTAACCGGGAGCTTCTGTCTTTTATGATAATGCCTGCTTTAAATCCTCAATTAAGTCTTCAACATCTTCGATTCCTACAGAAATACGGATTAATCCGTCAGTAATCCCTAGCTCAGCACGCCTTTCTGCCGGAATGGAGGCATGTGTCATTTTAGCCGGGACTGAAATCAAGCTTTCGACTGCACCAAGGCTTTCAGCCAGGGTAAAGTATTTTACTTTGCTTAGAACTTCTGCAGCTTTTTCTGCGCTGCCTACGTCAAAGCTTACCATACCGCCAAATCCACCTGCTTGCTCTTTTGCAATCGCATGCTGTGGATGAGTTTCCAGGCCAGGATAGTAGATTTTCTCCACACCCTCATGCCCTGAGAGGAACTCTACGATTTTCATTGTGCTGGTTTCATGGGCTTCCATACGCAAGCCAAGGGTCTTGATCCCTCTTACTAGCAGCCACGAATCCTGTGGTCCTAATATTCCGCCTGTAGAGTTCTGGACAAAGTGAAGTTCATCAGCTAGCTGTTTATCATTTACGACAACGAGTCCTGCCACAACGTCACTATGTCCTCCAAGGTACTTCGTTCCAGAATGAAGAACGATATCCGCACCCAGAGTAAGCGGAGTCTGCCAGTAAGGTGTGCTGAAGGTATTGTCAACAATCGTTAAAAGGTCATATTCCTTTGCCAGTTGGGCAGATGCTTTAATGTCAGTTACTTTTAAGAGCGGATTGGTAGGCGTCTCGATATATAATGCTTTCGTATTAGGTTTGATCGCTGATTTTACTGCTTCAAGGTCAGTCGTATCTACAAAAGTGGATTCGATACCAATCCGGTTAAGAACCTTGTTCATCACTCGATAAGTTCCGCCATAAACGTCATCTGTCAGGATGATATGATCACCAGAACTGAACAGCATCATCACTGCTGTAATTGCCGCCATCCCGGATCCAAAAGCGAATCCTCTTTTCCCTTCTTCCAAATCCTTAATCAATTCTTCAAGCGCAAAACGGGTCGGATTCCCTGTCCTGGAGTACTCGTAGCCCTTATGCACACCCACTTCGTCTTGTTTATACGTGCTTACTTGATATATAGGAAAAGATACCGCACCAGTCGCTTTGTCTCCTGGTATTCCTCCGTGAATCAATTTTGTTTTTCGTTTCATTTAAATACCCCCTTCATAGATTTTCTTGCTTAAATAACGATCGCTTCCATCAGGGAAGACCGTTACAATTTTTGAGCCTGGCGGGGCATTCTCTGCTTCAATCATGGCAGCGTGAAGAGCAGCTCCGGAAGAACTGCCAGCGAGGATTCCCTCTTTACTCGCCAATTCCTTTACACTTTCAAATGCATCTCGATCTAAAATGGTCTGAATCCCATCAAAAAAAGCAGAATCCATAAAGTCAGGGAGGAATTCCATGCCTATCCCTTCTGTTTTATGAGGGCCCGAAACTCCGCCATTGATAATGGATCCTTCCGGTTCAACGATTACTGTCTTGATCATCGGATTCTTTTCTTTTAAAAATCGAGCGGTACCCATAAAGGTTCCACCAGACCCAGCTCCTGCTATAAAAATATCAATTTCACCATTAAGTTCTTTCCAAATCTCTGGTCCTAAAGTTTTGTAGTATGTTTCCGGATTTGAAGGATTAGAAAATTGTGAAGGAGAATAAGAGTCAGGAATTTTTTCAAGCAATTGGTTTGTTTTACGAATTGCCCCTTCTATTCCTTCAGCAGTGGGAGTATGAACAATTTCCGCCCCTAAAGCTTTCATGATTTCCTGCTTTTCAATACTGAATTTTTCAGGAACCACAAAAACTACCTTAATGTCCCTGTTAATTGCAGCTAAAGCTAGGCCAATCCCAGTATTGCCTGCTGTCGGCTCGATAATGGTCCCACCTGCTTTTAATTTGCCTGATCTGAACGCCTCTTCAACCAATTCCTGTCCCAGGCGGTCCTTAATACTGCCTCCTGGATTCAGGTATTCCAGCTTTGCAAATAAACGGACATTGTTTGGCAGTTGAAATTGAGTTAGCTCAAGCATTGGTGTCTGTCCAATCATTTCATGAATACTGCGGTACACTGTCATTTCCAAAGACTCTCCTTATTCAGCAAACACCTGGCGCCATTCATCCTTCTTCGCCAGCATCTTAGCCGCAATTTCTTTCGCGCCTTCAAGGCTGTGACTCGCTGCCCAGCCGCACTGAATTTCGTTGCATGCCGGAACTTCCTCAGCTTCAAGGACATCCTTCAGTGTTTTTTCTAAGACTACAAGAATATCATCATAGTCATCATGGTTGATGACAGCTAAATAAAACCCTGTCTGGCAGCCCATTGGACTGATATCTACTACAGTGTCATGATGATTGCGGATGTTCTCAGCCATCAGATGTTCAAGGGAATGAAGACCTGGCATTTCCATATGTTCTTTGTTCGGCTGGCAGAAGCGAATATCGTATTTATTGATAACATCACCGTTAGCTCCTTGAGTTGTGCCTGCGAGACGAACATAAGGTGCTGCTACTTTTGTATGATCGAGATTGAAGCTTTCAACATTCATTTTTTTAACCATTCTACTTCAGCTCCTCTAACATTAATAAAATCAATTCTGCAGAATTTTTTGCGGCAGTTTCCAAAAACTGATCAAATGATATATTTGAATCTTTTCCGGCAATATCGGATAGTGACCTGATAATGACAAAAGGTACTTCAAACTGGTAGGCAACCTGAGCGATCGCTGCCGCTTCCATTTCAGCAGCAAATAAATCAGGCAGCTTCGACCTTATGAACTCGACTCGTTCAGGATCATTCATAAAGGAATCACCGGAAGCAATCAACCCTTCAGCAACCTGGATACCATTTATTTTTTCGGCACTTTTTACAGCTATGCTGACAAGCCTTTGATCCGGAGAGTAGTAGGCAGGCATTCTTGGAACCTGACCATATTCATAACCAAAAATAGTGACATCCACGTCATGGTGACGAACTTCTGTCGAAATGACTACATCACCAACATTTAAATCCCTATGGAAACCGCCAGCCGACCCTGTATTGATAATGAAATCTGGCTTGAATTTTTCAATCAATAAAGCTGTACCTAAAGCTGCATTCACTTTCCCTATTCCTGATTTAAGCAATACAACTTCTAGACTATCAATCTTGCCCTGATAAAACTCTGTTCCTGCAAGACTCGTATCCTCTCGATCGATGAGCTTGCTCCGCAATAATTCAACTTCTTCATCCATTGCTCCGATAATTCCAACCCTCATAGGTACACCTCTCCAATCAATGTTAAATACGGTTTTCTTTTACGGCCTCCATCAGCCAGACGTAGGAGTTTAATTTTTCGAATCTGACCTGGAATCCATTTTTCTTGAAAAGCTCATCAAGTACATCAAGCGTTGTATAGTACTCTCTCTGAAGATCCTCCAACAAGTTGTTATAGCCTTGTTTTGTGACAGTTCGATATCGCTCTTGACGATCCTCTTCATTGATGAAAGCTGTATCAGCAAAAACCACCTTGCCTTTTTCAGGCAACAACTTGCTGTATATTGCAAGTGCTGAGTCCTTTTCATCATCTGTTAAATGGTGAAATGCATAAGTGCTGACAATCGAGTCAATCTTTCCAGGCAAGTCAGGAAAGTCTAAAAAATCGCCATCAAACAATTCCAACTGCATAAAACGAGCTTTTGACATCCCCCTCATTACCTTCGAAGGCTCAATTCCATATACTTCTCTTCCAGCAGCAATCAGTTTCTCTGTCAGATTACCGGTTCCCACTCCAAATTCCACAACTGTTCCTTGGGATTTTAAAGCCACCGTTTCTAATATATTATCATAATTTTCAAAGACTTCTTTATATTCTTCATCCTGTCCTGAAACAGTTTGTTCATAATAGTTAGCCCAATCATCAAATAAAGGAATAAACTCTCTGCCCATTGTATTCACTCCGCATTTTTAATTTATATAAATCCTATAAGTATAGTATGAATTAAAACTTTATAGGTCACATAGTAGCATACAAATAATTCGAAATCAATTATTGACTGTTATGTTTTACTTTATAATTTTCAACTATGTTTAGTTAGCTGACTACAATAAAATCAGAAGGAAAACACTTAATTGGTAGTGTATACTAACTATATACAATGATCTCAGGGGGGAAATGATGGATAAAAAAGTTCTTGTAGCCGAAGATGAACTAAGGATTGGCAATTTATTGAAACTATACTTGGAACGTGAATCATATAATGTTGAATTAGTGGCTAACGGGGATCATGCACTAGAAAAAGCATTGAGTGAACCATTCGATTTAATTATTTTAGACATATTAATGCCTGGCAAAGATGGATTCACCATACTCGAAGAAATTAGGAAAACAATAAAAACACCTGTTATCATGCTTTCTGCAAAAGGTGAAGAAAATGATTTAAGACGAGGACAAGACTTAGGTGCGAACGAATATATTTTAAAGCCCTTCAGTCCGCGAGAAGTCATTTCTAAAATAAAGTTGCTATTAAAAGAATAAAAAAGAGGCATTGAAATTCTGCAATGCCTCTTTTCTGCTTTTCCACTTTTTATTTAAGCTTATTACCTTACTCAGACCTTTGTCTTCCCAATTCGAGCTGTTATTTCACCTTTTCGAATTTCATAAATTTCACCGAAATAATCAACCCTGCTTCCCGCGATCACAATTCCACTGCCATCATTACATGTAAAAATGCTGCCTTCCTGATTCAATGAATAGTCAAGTAATTCTTGTAACTTTGTCTTCTGCGATTCCCAATGTGGCATGAACTCTAAATCCACCAGGTTTAAACTATCAAATTCTTTTAATTGAATCTCGTTCTCGTCTATGAATTCTGCTATCTTTATTGATTTTGACATCAAAATCGCTCCGGCACTGACACCAATCATAAGCTTACCTTTTTCAGCCAGCGCTTTTAAAAGAAAATCGAGCTTTCTTTCCTTAAGCTTTTTCAAAAAATAAAAAGTGTTCCCGCCAGATAGGTATATTCCATCACATGTTGTTAATGGAACAACTGTAGATACATCAAACTCCTGATCGATATCAAAATAAAGGAAATCCTCAACCCCCACTGTTGAAAAAAAATCCATTCCCGTTTCAAAGTATTTTCTTTCCTTATCAGTTTGAGACGGAATGTACGCAAGTTTAAAAGGTTTATTACCAATTAACTCTTTGATTCTATTTATTAAAGCATTATTACTCTTACTTAAGTCACTTAGCATAACGAGATTAGCCATAATACTAATTCACCTTCATTCTGAATTCATTTTTCCTTCTGAATATTTCGACAGTACCCAATCTATCCCCTTTTTTGCAGAGCAGAATGGCATTCATTTTTTCCCAATACATTGAAACACTTCTCCACCTGGCTGAGAGTGCTCCTATGTCCTTCAAAGGAGTACTTTTTGCCAGAGACGAATTGTGTTCTAGAGCGCTCTTTACATTTTTTCACACCCCGGCTAAAACCATTTTATGCTCCTATAGGAAAGAGCCTGGGGAATTCCCCAGGCTCTGCATTTGTTTAATCGTCATATATTATCTTAATCATTTATGTCACTTCGTTCTGCCCGACCAAATGACAAACGGAATGAGCACTAATGAAAGAATACCACCTGCAAGCGACAGGAATCCGTAGCTTGAGTGAGCAACTACCACCCCTGAAAGCATTCCTCCTGATGCACCGGATAGCGCAACCATAACATCAATGGTTCCTTGCATCCTTGCACGGTTGGTAGGATTTGTCGCATCCACAAGCAATGCCGTCCCGCTGATTAGCCCAAAGTTCCAGCCTAGCCCAAGCAGAATAAGAGCAATCGTCAGCAGCAGCATTGACTCACCTGGTGCGAAAGCTGCAAGTAAGCCAGAGGCTAACAAAGTTACTCCTGAAGCCACCGCCATCGCGTTTCTGCCAATTTTATCAACGAGAACACCAGTCAATAAAGACGGAAGATACATCGCTCCTATATGGAATCCAATGATCATGCCCACTGCACTCAATCCATGACCATGATGTCCCATATGTACAGGAGTCATTGTCATGATTGCCACCATAACCAATTGGGTTAGTACCATGACAAGAGCGGCTACAGCAATTCTTCGCCTGTCAGTAGAGAATGTTTCTGGCTGTATTCCCATGTTGCTTTCAATCGCTTTTCTTTCTGCCACAGCAATTGTCCTGGCTACTACAAACGGATCAGGACGAAGGAAAAATAATAACACTAAACCTGCAATAATATAGGCAGCAGCAGCCAAAATGAATGGTCCCGATAAAGCAGGCACCCCAATGGATAGTGCAAATTCCCCCATGGTTTCAACAAGGTTTGGTCCTGCTACTGCTCCGAAGGTAGTTGATACCATAGCGATACTTACTGCCGTGGCTCGCTGTTTTGCATTAGCTAGATCAGTTCCTGCATATCTAGCCTGCAAATTTGTCGCACTGCCCGCTCCATAAATCAGCAAGGAAGCAAAGAGCATGTATATATTGCTTGTAACAGCTGAAAGGATGACTCCAATCGCACCTATTCCACCTGCTAAAAATCCAGTTGCCAAGCCCGCTCGCCTGCCAAAACGCTGGGATAGTCGTCCAACAATAAGGGCCGCCCCAGCTGAACCTAATGTGAAGAGCGCAGTCGGCAGTCCTGCAACACTATCCGTTCCGAGCATGTCTTTAGCAAGCAATGCCCCAACGGTGATTCCAGCAGCTAGACCTGCACCGCCAAATATCTGGGACAGGACAACAATAATCAAAGTCCGCTTATATAATGCCCGCTGCTTTTCAGGTGACTCTACATAACTTTGCAGCCATGATGGCTGACCTTCTAATGCCGCAGCATCCTCACTTTTGTTCCCCACGTCCAATCTCCCCATTTCTGCTTCTAACATTTTAATATCTGGTTAATTTAATACATCAAGTTAAAAAAATAATACCACAAACCGTATTTATTGAATACGCACCAGTTTAAACGAAATTTTATTTGCGTAGTTTTCTTCCGTAATAAGACTATTTTTCCGGCCCCCTCTATTTAATCTCTTCCAGCCCATAAGAAAAGCACCCATCCAAAGAATGAGTGCTTGTCCTCTATTATTTACCTGTCTGCTTGTTCATTGCTGACATCATTTGATTGATTTTCTTCTGGGATGGTTTCATTCCCATCTGCATCATCATCATTTTAAGCATTTGTTCATTGATTGGCGGATTTTTCTTCAGGTAGCTCTCCATATATTTACGAGCAATGAAAAATCCTAGTGCTACACCGACAACCAATGCCAGTATACCAACTAGAATATACGTCCACATAAAAACTTCCTCCTTCATGTTGTCTAACATACAGTGTACTAAACCAACAGTTATTATACAATATCTGCTGATTTTTTTTCTATATTTATTATATATATTTTCGTTCTTTAATAGGCTTAAGCCAGCCGTATTTGTTCGAGGCAAGGTCGATCGCCAGAAATGACGTCTCACATTTGCGTAAAATCTCAAAAAATACTGTTTCTGCGTCAACTTGACCATGTGAATCAAGCTCCAGCCACCTGTCATGGACCTTTAAAGTTGCAGCGGTTGAGGAATTTTTATTCTCAAATATATATTTTCCATCCTCAACTTTAAATCCATTTACCTTTGAAAGCTGCTGATGAAGGAGTTGATGGATGCGCAGAACCGGGATCGGTCTTGTTACAAAATCTACCTGCTTTGAAATAATTGATTTTAAATGACCGTTTGCTCGACTGTATTCCAAAAATAATTGATAAAACATCCGTTCTCTCCCGAAATAATGAGAAGCAAATTCATCTTCTATTAAATATAGCTGGTAGGATCTCATATGATCCCCTCCTCTGCAGACAAGCTTTTGTCTTAATTATAGAAAAACAATCCATCTGCGTTTGTCTAAAGATGCCGTAAAAATCCACTAATTATGTCGAATTCAAAAATTTCTTACTATTTATTATAAATTTATAAAAAATGGATGTCACGGAAAAAGAAATAATTCATACGTTTTGCAATTTTATCGGTGAAAAAGGCATACTTCGTTTAAATCGGGGGAATATATCAATGTTATTCAAGAAGAGAAAGGATGAAATAGATGGCCACAGTTTTATACATTACAGCAAATCCTAAACCGGTTGAGGAAGCATTCAGCTTATCTGTTGGAGAGGAATTTATTAACGCCTACCGCGAGAACAATCCGAATGATGAAGTAGTAAGACTCGATCTTTACAAAATCAATGTACCTTACATAGATACAGATGTATTTAGTGGTTGGGGCAAATTGCAGAAAGGAACAGCATTTGATGAATTAAGCCCAGATGAGAAACAAAAAGTGAGCTCAATTAATCAGTTGACAGATCAATTCGTGGCAGCCGATAAATATGTTTTCGTAACTCCAATGTGGAATTTGAGCTTCCCTCCAAAATTGAAGTCCTATATAGACAACATCGCGATTGCTGGCAAGACGTTCAAATATACTGCGGAAGGCCCTGTTGGTTTATTGACAGATAAAAAAGCTCTTCACATCCAGGCGAGAGGCGGCGTTTATTCCGAAGGACCGGCAAAGGCCCTGGAATTTGGAGACAGTTATTTACGTGCAATCCTAGGATTCATGGGCGTTCCTGAAATTGAAACGATCGCAGTTGAAGGTATGGCAGCAACTCCTGATCAAGCAGCAGATATTAAACAAAAAGCAATTGATCGTGCGAAGGAATTCGCAAAACAATTTTAACCCACCAAAAAAGCCTGGAAGCCCAGGCTTTTTATTTTTTATTTATTAACTCCATCCAGCGGGATGTCCTTGCGATGATCAAAACTGAAAACAGTCCCTCCATCTTTTGCCAGCTCCTCAGCATTGACCTGCTGATTCACCTGGCCTATTACCGCACCTTCTAATGGAATATCCTTGCCATATTCAAACATTCATTCCACCTCCTGCTTATTAGTATGGGTATTTATTACTAATATATTTCCATTAACAATACTTTTTTCCTGCAAACTTCCGAATTTTATTTACTAAAAATACTTTATGCAAAATCAAACGAGCAAATACTCAATAAAAATTATGCTTCTGCTATTAATTTTGCGAATAAATAGGCTAATTCTAAAACAAAAAAACGACAGATCTCTGTCGTTTCAAATTTCTTATCGAAAATGTGCAGCCTTTAATTTACCAACTTTTTATGTTTTCGCAGTTATACAAATGAGAAAAAATACCTTACTTAAAATTAATCACTATAAAAATATATGTCCCAGTTCAAGCCCTATATAAGCTAACAAAATTCCGCCACCATAACTAACTCCGTTGTAAATAAAAAAATCTTTTTTCCTTTTTTCTAAGTGGAGTTGTATTCCTTCAAGTTTAAAGGTTGAGAATGTTGTAAATGCCCCCATAAACCCAGTACCGATTAATAATAGGGCAGAGCCCCTCATTCCGATTCCAATAATTAAGCCTAAAAGAAAGGACCCTAGTAAATTGATAAAAAGTGTAGCGATTGGAATTTTAAAAGAAAACTTCTTATTTATGTATTGACTGAGAGAAAAACGAGTGATTGCCCCAAAAAATCCCCCTAACCCCACTAAAAAAACATTAAGCATGCTCATTGGTTCGCTTCTCCTTTACTGCACGATATCCTAGCCGGCTCATAATGAGGCCTCCTGCAATACTAATGAAAACATAAACAACAGCTAAAAATAAATCATTATTGTGAATTAAAGTGACCGTTTCTACACTTAACGTAGAAAAAGTAGTAAAAGAGCCAACAAAACCCGTTCCGATGGCAGCCTGCAAGTGGTCAGGAATGGAAAATCTTTTTACAAAATAGGTGGTGAACCAGGATAATAAAAAACTGCCTATTAGATTGACGGTAAGTGTAGCAAATGGAAACATTTCACTTTCATCAAATAAGAAAAGACCAATACTATATCTTAAAATTGCTCCAAAGAAACCTGCTATCCCAATCCATAAGTATGCCATGATCAATGCCTCCGAATTTGAACTGAAAAATAATAGACTCCTGCCAGCTAAAATTACTGACAGGAGTCATTAGCCGTATGGCGGTTAGAGGTGAGCTCCATCACCTATTCATATTTAATCATAATAAAGCTGAATTTAAAATAAAGAGTTCCTTATCAGAAAAAGGAGCAAAATTTAGTGAAGCACACTGCTTTTATACTTTTAATTTAAAATGACCGTTTTGCAGACAGCAGGGATTGATTGCTAACTGTAATCGATTCAATATGCTTTGCTACCTTTGTGCTATAGGTAAAATCACCATAGCAGTATGGATAGCGAAAGTTATTTTTATCCCCACCGCAATCATAGGTTTGCGGATTTTTCTCCACCTGTATCATTGAAAATTTCTTCGCTAACTCCTCGGTGTGCCTCCCGCCATTCTTTGCAATAAAATCAATGTATCCAATGCCCATGTTATAAGACTGAATTACCGTCGGAAAATCCACTTGCTTTTGATTCCCGTAATTTATAGCTCTTTTAAAGTATTTGACCCCCTGCTGAATACTCTGTTTAGGATCCTTAATAGAATTGGGTGAAAGTCCTGCGGATTCAGAGGCTTGCATCGGATCACCGCCTTTTCCCTTACTCTCCTGCATCATTAAGGCAGCAACCGTGACAGTATGCTCATCAAGACCTACCTTTTTTAATTCTTCATGAATATATGGAGTATATTTCGCCACTTCACCGATCGAACTATTTGCCCCGCTGTTTATTTTCACTAAATTCTGGTTGAACAAATCTAGGAATCTATCAAGCAGGAAAAATCCAACAAAAACAGAAAACAGCAGAATGACAATATTGAAGTTTCTTTGGACTTGTTTCTTCTTTTTGGGTTTCTTATTGTTGTATTTCATGATTCTCTCCCAATTTCAAAACTCTCTTTTTCTCTATTTTATAAAATAATGCCTGAAAATTACAAGGGACCTGCCGACATTCCAGCAGCTCCCTTGCAGATTATTCTTCATAAATCATTTTCCTTGTCATGCCGCCATCAATAATCAAATTCTGGCCATTAATAAAATCGTTAGCTTGGTCAGCAAGATAAAGGCAGGCTTTTGCGATATCCTCAGGCTTGCCTACCCGATTTGACCAGTGCTGAAGATGATCCTTTTCTCGAAGTTCTTGATAATCTTCTGTCTGGATCCAGCCCGGACTAATGCAGTTAACAGTGATTCCTTTTTCTTGAAGGGATGCTGCCAGTGCATGGGTCAATGCGACAATCCCGCCTTTAGATGAAGCATATGCTTCTGAATTCGGTTCCGACATAGTCGCTCTAGTCGATGCCATATTGATGATCCTTCCTCCTTGAGTCATCCTTTTAGCTGCTTCACGTGACCCTATGAACACACTCCGGAGATTGGTAAAAACGACATCCTCCCATTCCTCAGTCGATAATTCAAATAAAGGCTTGAACCTTGAAACTCCTGCATTGTTGATTAAGAGATCAATGGTTCCAAAATCATTGATCACCTTGTCTAATAGATTAATTATATCATCTTCTACCCTGACATCTGTTTGGTAGAATGTTGCTTTCCCTCCTGCCTCTTCGATCAGTCGAACAACTTCTTTTCCTTTTTCCTCTTCACGGTCAGCAATGCAAACATTCGCTCCTTCTTTTCCAAAAGCTTTTGCAATTCCTTTGCCGATTCCATTGGAACCACCGGTAATGATGACTGTTTTTCCTGTGAAATTTTTCAACAATTCATTTCAATCCCTTCATAATCTTCTATTTCTTACTATACCTTTTTTCAAATACACTCAACCTTAATCAATATAAACATTTGAGGTATTATGGCACGCAGCAATTTTTTCCTTTACAATATTTATAGATAATGTAAAAAAGTGTGGTGTAGGTTATGTTTAAAATTATGCTAATCGAAGATGACACGTCTTTATTTAATGAAGTTAAGGACAGGCTGACGCAATGGTCCTATGATGTATATGGCATTACTGATTTCAGCAAGGTAATTGAAGAGTTTGCAACAGTTGAACCTGATCTGGTTATTATTGATATCCAGCTGCCTAAATTTGATGGCTTCCATTGGTGCCGGATGATTCGTTCCCATTCAAATGTACCGATTATCTTCCTGTCATCGCGCGATCATCCGACAGACATGGTCATGTCCATGCAGCTAGGCGCAGATGATTTTGTACAAAAGCCCTTTCATTTCGATGTTCTAATCGCCAAAATCCAAGCCATTCTCCGCCGGGTCTATAATTACAGTTCAACTAAAAACAAGCTTAAAACATGGTGCGGAGCAACTATTGATTATGATAAAAACACAGTTTCAAATGAGACAGGCACTATCGATTTGACCAAAAATGAGATTTATATATTAAAATTGCTGATTGAAAAGAAAAACCAAATTGTCACACGCGATGAGGTGATCAACAGCCTTTGGGACGATAAAAGATTTATCAGTGATAATACTCTTACAGTTAATGTGAACCGACTTCGAAAAAAATTAGAAGAGATAGAGTTGGGCAATAAGATCATCACCAAAGTCGGACAAGGTTATTTGGCCGTTGAAGAGGACATCTCAAATGTTTAACACATATTTGAAGGAAAGACGAAGCTGGATCTTTTTGTTTATATTGCTTCAAGGTCTCGTTGTCTTTATCACCTACATAGATTCAGCCTTATCCGTCCGCCCTATTCTCTATTACGCGTTTTTATCATCCATTATTTTTGCGATCTTTTTCGTTATTCGCTTTTTAAAAGAAACGAAATTCTACCAGGAACTAAAGGAACGAGATGATGTCTTAGACCTTACAAGTGTTCCTAAAGCTGTTTCACCTTTTGAAGAAATCGTTGCTGAAATCATCAATCTTCATACACAAAGACTAAAAAAATCGGCTGATGCTAGTGAAATAATGATTGAGCAGGAAAAGGATGATCTGTTGTCCTGGATCCATGAAGTAAAAACACCTCTTACAGCACTTAGCTTGATGATTGACCGGATGGAAAATCTATCATTGAAAAAAGATATGACATATGAATGGCTAAGAATTCATCTCTTACTCGATCAGCAGCTGCATCAAAAACGGATTCCTTTTATGGAAAATGACTTATATATTGAACAAACTGATCTAGAAGGATTAATTTTCTCCGAGATCAAAACGCTGCAATCATGGTGCATTCAAAAAGGCGTCGGCTTTGAAGTGGATCTAGAGATCGAAGATGTACTAACTGACGCAAAATGGCTCGCCTTTATATTAAGACAGCTGCTGACAAATGCAGTCAAATATAGTGAGGGTTCAGATATTATCGTTAGAAGCCTTCAAGAAAACGATCAAACAATCCTGCAAATAGAAGATGCGGGAAGAGGAATTGATTCAAGAGATCTTCATCGCATTTTTGATAAAGGCTTCACTTCAACTGCCTACCATCAAGATAACGCTGCTACCGGCATGGGACTATATCTTGCCAAAAAAGCTGCTAAACCATTAATGATACAAATTAGTGTAGAGTCTGTTCTTGGCAATGGTACTACTTTTACTCTTACCTTCCCAAAATCGAATGAATTTGTCAGGATAACAGGCATGTGACAAAAATGTCACATGCCTTTGCTGATTGTTCGGTGAATCGAAGGAATCCATCGTGTATTGATTCTATAATGAAGCTATCAAAGAAAGGATGTGCTGATATGATCGTCTTGGAAGCAAATAAACTCCATAAAACATATGGCAATAAATTTAATAAGCAAGAGGTACTGAAAGGCCTTGATATTAAAATCCACAAAGGAGAGTTTGTCAGCATAATGGGTGCTTCTGGTTCAGGCAAAACGACTTTGCTGAATGTCCTCTCCTCCATTGATACAGTAAGCAATGGTTCCATTAAGATTGAAGGACAAGAAATTACTGAACTTAAGGAAAAGCAGCTCGCAGAATTTCGCAAGCACCATCTGGGGTTTATTTTTCAGGAATATAATCTGCTTGACACATTAACAGTAAAGGAAAATATCCTATTACCATTGTCCGTCAGCAAAACGCCGAAAAAAGAAGCAGAACAAAAATTTGAACTGGTAGCAAGTGAACTCGGTATTTCTGATATTAAAAATAAATATCCAAATGAAATTTCCGGCGGTCAAAAACAGCGTACCTCGGCCGCACGAGCTTTCATTCACGAACCAAGCATCATTTTCGCTGATGAACCGACAGGCGCCCTTGATTCCAAGTCGGCTTCTGACCTGTTGAATAAGCTCAGTGAATTAAATCTAAAACTAATGGCTACTATTGTCATGGTCACCCACGATCCAGTAGCAGCTAGTTACTGCAGCCGTGTCATCTTTATCAAGGACGGACAAATATACACTGAATTAATTAAGGGTGACCAATCAAGGCAGGCGTTCTTCAAAGATATTATGAAAACCCAAGGTGTGCTGGGCGGTGTCCAAAATGAACTTTAACCAGCTCATGCTTCGAAATCTCAAAAAGAACTTAAAAAATTATTATCTATATGTATTTGCGCTTATTTTCAGCGTCGCTCTTTATTTTGCCTTTGTCACACTCCAATATGACCCGGCATTGGATCAAACGAAGGATGGGATAAAAGGAGCAGCCTCCATCAAGGCAGCTTCCGTTTTACTCGTTGCCATCGTCTCTATTTTTCTTATGTATGCTAACAATATTTTTATCAAAAGAAGAAGTAAAGAAATCGGCTTATTTCAACTAGTAGGGATGACAAAGAACAAGATTTTCCGCATCCTCAGTGCTGAAAATTTCATCCTTTATTATGGTTCGTTAATCATTGGAGTTTTCCTTGGTTTTTCTGCCTCTAAGCTTATGATTATGATTCTGTTTAAGATAACCCAGATTAACGGGATCGCAACTCTTCACTTCTCTGGCACAGCATTTATTCAAACGCTGATTGTATTCTCAGTTATCTATGTAATTATTATGCTGCTGAATTATCTTTTCATTAAACGGCAAAGCATTTTATCTTTGTTCAGAGTCATTTCATCTTCAGAAGGAAAAATAAAGAAGTTATCTGTCTGGGAGATGTTGATTGGCATCCTTGGTGTTGTTTTAATTAGTTCAGGATATTATGTTTCCTCCTTGTTATTTGAAGGAGATTTTACAACGATGAATGAATTGTTCCTGGCTATGGTATTCATATTGGCTTCAGTTATTATCGGGACCTACCTTTTTTATAAAGGATCAGTCAGTTTCATTGCCAATCTGATTAGAAAAAAGAAGGACGGTTATTTAAATATAAATGAAGTACTGTCGCTGTCCTCAATCATGTTCCGAATGAAATCAAACGCTGTTCTACTAACGATTATCACTACCGTATCTGCCCTTGCGATTGGCTTATTATCATTAAGTTATATTTCCTATTATTCAGCAGAAAAAATGGCTATCAATAATGTTCCAGCGAATTTTGCTTTTATCAATACAAAATCTGCTGAAAAATTCAAAACTGCTTTAGAGGGTAATGATATTTCTTTTAGAGAAAATAGAATTGAAGTATTACAAGCATTAATGAACGCCGGAGAAATCATTGGTTTAAAAATGGAGGACTATACACAGGACCCTGAATCAATGAGTGTTTCTGTTATTAGCGAAAAATCTGTTAATCTAGAAGTAGCGAAAGGTGATGCTTATTTAACTGGCTATAGTGATATCATGGTGAAATTTATTTCGATGAAGGACTCGGGTCCAATTGAGGTAAAAGGGAAAACAACTGCCATTCCATTAAATTATCTTGGTATGAAAAAAGAATTTCCTGTTTCAAGATATTTTGGCAGTTCTCCAGTAGCTGTCGTTGATCAAAAAGTATTTGATACACTAAAGGAAGATTTGAATCCCTCCTTACAATATGAATCATCCCTTTATATCGGCATAGATATTAAAAATGAGAAGAATCTTGAAAAGGCAAATGTATTGTTTCATGAAATGAAGTTAGGTGAAATTGACGGAAATGAATCCAGACTTGATTTAACAAACCAGCAAAAAAGCCAAATGGGGCTGATCATGTTCATCGTCGGCTTCCTTGGGTTGACATTTTTGGTCACCTCGGGCTGCATTCTATATTTTAAACAAATGGATCAAAGCGAGGATGAAAAACCAAACTACACGATTCTGCGTAAACTTGGTTTCACCAAGGGAGATTTGCTTAGAGGTATCCAGGCAAAACAAAGTTTTAACTTTGGCATTCCTTTAATAATTGGCTTGATGCACAGCTACTTTGCTGTGAAATCTGGGTGGTTCTTTTTCGGAACAGAATTATGGTGGCCAATGCTGATTGTCATGGTCCTTTACACAGCACTTTATTCGATTTTTGGTGTACTATCCGTGATTTATTCTAAAAAGGTCATTAATGATTCACTCTAAAATATTTCTTTTAAGCCAGTCTGCGGGTGCAGACTGGCCTTTATTTTTATTTTTCAGGATCAGTAGATACTTGCCAATCTATTCCGAATTTATCTGTTACCTGGCCATAAGCTGGGCTCCAAAAGGTTTCCTGAATTGGCATCGTTACCTTGCCACCATCCTGCAGCTTCTCAAATATCTCATTAGCCTTCTCTTTATTGCTGATCAAAAGCGCTACTGTAACCTGGTTTCCCAGCTGATAAGGATGACCCGGCATATTATCAGAAAGCATCAAAAGTGCATTTCCAACTTTCAGCTGAGCATTCATAACAAGATTTTTCATTTCAGGAGCAATTGGATAATTAGGATCCTCAGGCATATCTCCAAATGTAGAGAGATTAATCACTTCTGCTCCTAATGCATGCTGATAGAATTTCACTGCTTCCTGACCGTTTCCATTCGTAACTAAATAAGGGACAATTCCTGTTACCATGACAGCACCTCTTCTTCTTTTTATAGAACTTACGTTCGTATTTAACTTTACCATATATTTCTGCACGACACAATAAACTATTTTGCCCATTCATGATTAAAATATAATTACTATTATCCTTGAATAAACGGACCAATTAAAACCTTGCTGCAAATTTCTCTAATTAGAAATTAGTTAATTTACTTTATCAATTGTATCACAATAACATTTTTACCTCCTCTGCTTGTAAAGCTTGTTGAAATGCAGACAAGCTATATTGCTAAATGACTCAAAAATTTCAACTTAACTTTTTCAATTCTTTTTTCAACAAAAAAAACGAGTATAAAACCAAATGGTTTCATACTCGTTTTGTGTATTTAGTTTTGTTCAAGCAAAGCTTTCACACGAGCTACTACATTGTTCACAGAGAAGCCGTACTCTTCCATGATTTTTTCACCTGGTGCTGAGGCTCCAAATGTGTCAATCGCAATAACTTCACCTTCATCGCCAACATAGCGGTGCCAGCCTAGTGAAGAGCCCATTTCAATTCCAAGTCGTTTCTTGACTGACTTAGGAATGACACTTTCTTTATATTCCTTTGATTGTTGCTCGAAACGATCCCAAGAAGGCATGCTGACTACTGAGACATTAATGCCTTCAGAAGCAAGAGCTTCTTGAGCCTGTACTGCAAGGCCTACTTCAGAGCCTGCAGCAAGCAGCATTGCATCTGCTGTTTCTTTTCCTGCAGGTGAAATTACGTATGCACCTTTAGATACTCCTTCATAAGCATTCTTAGCAGTATCTTTAATGGTAGGAAGGTTTTGGCGAGTCAACACAAGCGCAGTTGGCGTCTTTGTTGATTCAACAGCTAATTTCCAAGCCGCTGCTGTTTCATTTCCATCAGCAGGACGGATTACTGACAAGTTGGGAATTGCGCGAAGACCAGCAAGTTGTTCAACTGGTTCATGTGTTGGTCCGTCTTCTCCTACTGCAATGCTGTCATGAGTGAATACATATGTCACAGGCAATCCCATTAATGCAGCAAGTCTGATTGCAGGTTTAAGGTAGTCAGAGAATACGAAGAAAGTTCCCCCGAATACTTTTAAACCGCCGTGAAGAGCCATTCCGTTCATTGCTGCTCCCATTGCGAATTCACGCACTCCGAACCAGATGTTGCGGCCTTCAAAAGAACCTGGGAAGAAATCTCCTGTTCCTTTAATCATTGTCTTGTTGGAACCCGCAAGGTCAGCAGATCCTCCAACTAGATAAGGAAGATTTTTTGCGATGCCGTTAAGAGCTTCACCTGAAGATGCACGACTTGCAAGACTCTTTCCGTCTTCATATACCGGAATGTCCTTATCCCATCCTTCTACAAGCTCAGCATTCATTGCTTTTTCTAGCTGTGCACCGAGTTCAGGATACTCGCTCTTATATTTAGCGAATAGTTCATTCCATGCCTGCTCAGTTTGTTCACCCTTATCAGCAATCTGCTGTTTAAAGTGGTCATATACTTCGCCAGGGACATGGAAGTCTTCTTCAAAAGTCCATTTGTATGCTTCTTTAGTAAGCTTAAGTTCGTCAGCGCCAAGTGGAGCACCGTGAACATCAGATTTACCAGAAAGGTTAGGTGAACCATAACCGATAACCGTTTTTACTTCGATTAATGTTGGACGATTTTCATCTGTCTTCGCTTCTTCCAGTGCTTTAGCGATTTCTTCAAGGTTGTTGCCATCCTCTACACGAATATACTGCCACCCATATGCCTTGAATCGGTCAGCAACACTTTCAGAGAATGACTTATTTAACTCTCCGTCCAGTGAAATGTCGTTCGAATCATACATAACGACCAATCTGCCTAATTTGAGGTGAGCTGCAAGAGAAGCTGCCTCTGCTGATACACCTTCCATTAAGTCTCCATCGCCGCAAATGCTATATGTATAGTGGTCAACGATGTTATAGTTGTCCTTATTGTAAACAGCTGCAAGGTGGCGTTCAGCCATTGCCATACCTACTGCCATAGCAACCCCTTGTCCTAGTGGACCTGTAGTAGCATCGATTCCTGCTGTGTGGCCAAATTCAGGGTGGCCTGGAGTTTTGCTGCCCCACTGGCGGAATTGCTTAATGTCATCCATTGAAAGGTCATAACCTGCAAGGTGCAACAAGCTGTATAACAACATTGATCCATGACCTGCAGATAATACAAAACGGTCACGGTTAAACCATTCAGGATTTTTAGGGTTGATGTTCATGTAACGAGTCCAAAGCGTGTATGCCATCGGAGCTGCTCCCATTGGCATGCCAGGGTGTCCGGAATTCGCCTTTTCAATTGCGTCAATCGATAAAGTACGAATTGAATCAATTGAAAGCATATCAATTTTATTAAACATTAAATACATCCTTTCTATAAGTACTGGCTACAATCTTAATATTATAGCGAGAATAATTATTATACAACAAATTGTGCCTGAAGGAGACAGAAAAGGCCGTATAGTTATTTATTTTGACACAAATGCCTTAAAGTTATGTAACAGAATCCACGCAGTTACGCTGTTTTAAGTACTGTTCCAACTCACTTTAGAAACAGAAAAAGGATACAAACATTATGTATCCCTTTGTATGAACTCTATTAATGAAGCTTATTTTTGTTTTGAAATTCTTTTAGCTTACCAGGAGTAACATCATTCCCAGCTGGATCCACAATGGTTACACCTTTTAATGTATTAAGCATGGAAGAACGGAAGGATTGCAGATATTCTGCTCGAAGCTTCGTTTGTTCCTTTGCCTCTTCCTCAGTCAACTTTGATGCTTTTGCTTTTCGTGCCAATTCATTAATTCTGGCAATTTTATCACTAGATAGCATTGGTAAAGCTCCTTTGTAAAAAAGTTACGTTAAAAGTCATGTTACTAGAATCAGGGGATTTTTACAAGAAAGGAGTTTCCTCATCCTTTGTCTCTATGTATTCTAGATATCTGCGATTAACTGTTGCTTTTGAAACATTGAACCCAAAGCCTCTTAATGTTGCAGCAATCTCGGCAAAAGTAAGACCATTATTCCTGAGCTTGACAATCTCTTCGATTGGCATATCTTTCCGTTCTCTCCCAGAATGGTCACCTTGATTTTTCAAGTTCCGCTGAGGCTTATATCCGTGCTCAATAGCCCGCTGCATCCCTCTTTTGATTTTGATATTGTGGATCTTTCTTTGATATTCTTCGACCATGCTCACAATTTGAAGCACCATCGAATCTGATTCTGAAAGCTGAAGCTCACCATTGTGCGAAATACTGTAAAGCTTGATTTTTTCTTTTAAAATGCAGTGGAGAATTGCGACCTTAGCATTTCCTCTGCCAAGACGTGTTTCATCCTGAATCAACAGTGCTCCGATTGTTTTATCTTTAATTAGGTCGAGGAGTTCCAATATACCTTCTCTTTCAAGATCGTATCCGCTTGCCTGCTCCTTAATGATTCTCTGAACCTCGAAGCCGTAGCTGCCAGCAAGGCGGATTAATTCCTCCTCCTGCCTCGCCAGTGAGGTTTCCTGTGTTTCTTTTGTCGTACTTACGCGGCAATAAATAATTGCTTTCATGATGTCACCTTATTCGCTTTGCTTATTTTATCTTTCTGCGCCGGCAATCTGTGTCGGCTCTACTTGTTCAGCCATCACGGGGATGACAAGTTCATCGCCAGGAAAAATCACCTCGCCGGCTATTCCATTTTTTTTCTGTACCCAGCTAACGAACTCGTTTTCTGAAAGATTATGTTCATTTGCATATGTTTCGGCAATCTCCCATAATGATTGCCCTTCTTCTATAGTAACAGTTATGTATGCATCGTCTGAAATATTTAAATGAGCTTTCGCCACTAACGAAAAAATCAAGCTGACAGCAAGCAGGATGATTGCATATGAATAGTTTTCCCAAAGTTTTTTCATGTTCAGCACCTCTTTGCGAATGTATGTTCGTTCATTTGATTTCATTATAAAACGAACATTTGTTTCGTGTCAACTAAATATTCGAACTTATGTTTGTATCTCGATAGAGGACATGGTATAATAAGGACAAGAAAATATACGAGGTGCGTGAATATGACGAAGTTATCGAAACGGCAACAAGACATATTTGAGTTCATTAAAGGTGAAGTCAAGAAAAAAGGATATCCACCATCCGTACGCGAAATTGGCGAAGCGGTTGGCCTTGCCTCCAGCTCCACTGTCCATGGACATTTAGCTAGACTAGAAAGCAAGGGCTTGATCAGACGCGATCCTACAAAGCCGCGCGCAATCGAAATCCTTGAAATAGAAGAAGATAGCCGTATCCCTAAATATAATGTTGTCAACGTACCTGTCGTTGGTAAAGTAACTGCGGGTATGCCGATTACGGCAATCGAAAATGTCGAAGAGTACTTCCCTCTTCCTGATCGTCTCGTCCCTCATGATGAGCAAGTGTTCATGCTTGAAATCATGGGAGACAGTATGATTGAAGCGGGAATCCTTGATGGTGATTATGTCATCGTTAAGCAGCAGAAAACGGCCAACAATGGTGATATCGTTGTTGCGATGACAGAAGAAGACGAAGCAACAGTTAAGCGTTTCTTCAAGGAAAAGGATTATTTCAGGCTCCAGCCAGAAAATTCATCCATGGATCCTATTATCCTCCGCAACGTTTCGATTCTGGGCAAAGTGATCGGAGTATACCGTCATATGCATTAAAAAAAAGCAAGCGGCTTTCCGCTTGCTTTTTTACATATGAATCTATTAAATAAGATGTTTTACTGATTATGGAACCTTCAGATTCTCTATAAACCATCTCCATTACGGACTAGCCCCTTTATTATTCTTCTGTTTTATCCTGGTGTTTCACACCTTTACTCTTATAAGGCTTGGCACTTTTAGCCTTATTCGCGCTTGATTGCCATCTGTTCCATCCTTTTTTACCTGTACCTCGACCTGTTCCGCCTTTACTCTTCGCTTTACTCATGTTTATCAACTCCGTTCATTTATAAATACAACCATATTGTTAACCATTTTAATTGATGAAACACATTTAGAATGGAAAGATACAGTTCTAAACTATTTCGTGATTATCTTTGTGTATCTAATTTATACTACCCCTTATCTAGGAGAGTAGCACATTTTACCATTTACAGGGCAGAACCCCTAGCATGTTGTCCATTATCTCATAAGATAATGTATCAACAAGGGAAGGAGTTGAAAAAAATGGGATGCAACAGAAATAACAACGATGTTTCTAATGTTTTTTTCCCTAACAGGGACAGGGATAGGGACCGTAATCAAGTGAGAGCAACTATTGACTTTGATGATCTTTGCCGCGCAGTGCGCCGTTGTATTATCGAAGACTTAGAAGGTGCTCAGGATGATAGAGATGATCGTGATCGTGATCGCGATCGTGATGATCGTAATCGCCACCACAGAAAATGTGGATGCTGGTTCTAATTTAAATCCACACCTAATTCGCTAAAAAGAATCCCGGAGGTATTTATCTTCCGGGAGTCTTTTTCATCTTTAATATTTTCTAGTACCATTTTACATTCTGAACAGGGAGAACTTTTACGATGTCATTTAAATAGGCTTCCTTTTGCCCAGCAGTTAACCACAGATGTACAATTCCGGAATCCTGGCTGCTCCTAATCAAACGGCCCATTCCCTGCCTTAAACGCAGCAGCATATATGGCAGGTCAATCTCTACAGTTGCGTTATTGGCATGCTTTCGTTTCGCCTGGAAAACAGGATCATGAGGAGGGAACGGCAAGGAAGAAATAATCACCTGGATTAATGATTCACCTGGAACGTCCAATCCTTCCCATAAACTATAAGAACATAGTACTGTTGTATGCTCGCTTTGGAAGGCCTTTACGGTTTCACTAATTTCTCTGTCTCCCTCAAAAAGTATGGCAAATGGCCATTTTTGAATATCTGCCCATGCCCTAAAGCGTTCCATTTCCTGAGAGGATGAAAATAACACAAGAGATTTTCCGTTTTGGCTTAATAAGTCGGCCCCAATCTGCTCCCATTTATTCGTTTCATCTGTCTGGATGTGTCCCGCCATCTTCATCTGCTCTTCATAATCAAACGGAGACGCCACTGTAAAGGAAGAAAACTGTTCAATACCAAGGCTTTTAGCAATATAACTAAAGTCGCCAGCCTGGGATAATGTAGCTGAAGAAAAAACAAAAGGAATATTTTGTGAAAAGACTTCCTTCTTCAAAATTTCTTCAACTAATCGAGGCATAATAACCAATGATGTTTGAACCTCATTCTCCTCAAGCCAGAAGATCCCTTCATCATTTTTAAGGAAAATTCCTAAACCATAAGCAAAGAACTCCAAATACTCTTCCATGATTTTCAAATGGTAATCATCGATGACGAATAATTCAGCATCAAAAACAAGCTGATCCATCAAATCACTTACCTTTTTCTCAAGGGTTTCAGCTGTTTTCCTGATACTAGCAAGGAGCGGAACTTCTTTTCGATTAGATCCTACAACCGCTACTGAGTTATCAACAAGCAGGTCGAACCATGCATCATGAAGCTCTAAAATATCCTCGATTAAATAAAGCGACTCTTCCCTAACATCCTGATGCATATATCCTGTTAGGACCGTCGTCAGCGTTTGTGAGTTAAAACGATAAGTAAGCCCTTTTTGCGCTGCAAATTCAAGCAGGTGGCCTTCATCAAAAATGACGGTGCTCGCTTCAGGGAGAAGCGGCATTTGCCCTTCCCTTTTGCGGGACTCTTTCGTCCAGACATGTTCCATATAAAAGTCATGGGAACATATGATTAAATCACCAGCATGACGGTAGTGATCACGGTTCAAGGTTTGGCCGCAGCGGTGGCGCCATTCACAAGTGGAGCATTGCTGGAGCGGATCCCATGCCATCATGGACCATTTTTCATTGGATACCCATGGATATTCTTTGCGGTCACCATAACGGCTGAAAGAGTTCATGGATATGCCTTCATCAAAGATGAAATCCGGCAGCTGGTCATGAACATCGAGAATCTCTTTTTCATTCGTTGTATTTGAAAGATTGTCGAGCTTCTTTACACAGACATAATTTTCTCGGGCCTTTGCTAATCGGACATCCACATTCAGGCCAAGTGCTTTCTCAAGCTTTTCAATATCTCCGCCTTCTTTTACAAGCTGCTCAATAAGTGTTTCATCCGAACATGAAATAATGGCCGGTTTTCTCATATAACGGGCATAAAGGATGGCATATATTAGATATACAAATGTTTTGCCAGTTCCCACTCCCGCTTCCGCAAAAATGATTCCCTTATTTTTAAAAGCCTGCTCCACCTGGAAGGCCATATATATCTGTTCGTCACGCAGTTCATAGCCTTTTTCAGGCAAAATATCATAAAATACATCACCAATATAATCACCTAATAAATCAAAAAAGGTATCGTCCTTGGTAATGGTAAATGGAAGTGTGTTTGTCATGCATTCTTCTCCTCAAAAATTACGCATTTTCGTTCTTGGCACAAAAAAGCCAACTTTTATCATAACAGAAAAATAAACTTACGCGCAAAAGATAAAGCAAAATTTATCTATTTTAAAAAATCTTCGATTCTATATATGGAATATACTGCTAAAATGAATGTAGATTATTTCTTATGAAATTACGGAGATAACGAAAGAAATAGGTATAAGGTACGTAGAAGAAATCCAGACCCAATAACTAGTTTGTGAGTAATTCACTATTACCTAAAACAATATCAATACAGGATATCAAAATAAAGGCATTGGCTCCGTACTAGTAACCAGAGGTTTGGAAGCTTGTAGAGAATCAGGTTATCATCAAATTTTGTACTTGGTCATCCTAACTTTCACCCTCGATTCGGATTCGCCTCTTCCAAAGCTTTTGGAATAAATCCCCCTTTCCCCGTGCCAGATGAGGTATTTATGGGACTTGAACTCGAAAGCGGTTCATTATCAGGGATGCAAGGAAGGATCGAATATCCGCCTGCATTTAACGCTGTTTCTTAGACTTTGGGTTGAAAAAGAGCCTTTGAGACACTTTTTTAATACGCTAATTCCTAAACTCCTTGCTATAATGTCTTCCTAAATGAATAGCACCACTTATCATAGTTTAATTTTTCTTCATAAAACCGATGGGCATCTTTCCGCTGAATGCCAGACTCCAGAGCGACAAATTCAGCTCCATTTCCTTTTCCCCAGTTATGGATATACCTTAGCAGACTTTCACCATAACCCCGCGAACGAGCAGAAGCGTCTGTAACAAGGTCATGAATATATATGTGTTTTTTATTGTAAAAATTTGTTCTCCAGCTAAGTCCAGCCAAGGAGACTATTTTCTCTTCATCATATAAGGCAAACAATTGATACCCTTCCTTTTTCATTTGATTAAGCAGCTCAAAGTACGTTTCCTCTGTCAAATCAGTCCTTAACTGTTTCATAACTGGGTATGCTTCAAGCAACTGTTCATTATTGATCAATTCCTTAATATTTACCATTTAAGATCACACCACTTTTTCTTATATTCTCTTAATATTTTTACAATTTTTTTTGGGAACTTGGCGCAAATATTCCTTAATTCAAACACAGGCCTCCACAGACCGGCATAAGATATGCCTAGTAGGAAGGGAGGAGACTGACGATTGGAGGAATCCATACAAAACCTTGCAAGTGATATGGTCATCGCATTGTTAGATATTATTGTTATTTTGCAGGTAGAGGAAAATCCACTTATTGGAATCATTCTTGTTGCTCATTTAAAGACCGTAACAAAGGACCACTTGATCAGGATTTTACTTATCTTATTGGTCATGATACTAGGATTATCGAGAAACCATTCATCCTAAATATTATCTTGCTGCTGATTGTCCACCCATCTAATTTCTTTACCTTTAATAGTTCCGACTTTGTGCAAAATAACGGAAAAATGATTAAAGTTCTCTTTTCCTTTGAACTATAGCTGCTAAAGCCTCCTAAGTTATTCCCTGTACCATCTCTCATCAAATTCCAGATCTAAGGCTTTACCTAAACAACAGCCAAATCGGATGAAGCCTCTTCCGCGGGCAGTAATAATGTTTCCGTCCTGAACGACTAGCTCATCTGAATAGTTTTCCATTTCGAATACTCCTGAGTCCTCCATAAACTCTTTCATGAGGCCAACAGTGTACTTTCGTCCAACGAGTACACCCGCTTCTGCTAATTGCATGGGAGAGCTCGAAATACTAGCAATCACTAAATCTCTCTTTGAAGCTTGCTTGATAAACTCGGAATATTTTTCTTTATTTTGCAGGGCATTATTATTCATGCATCCCGGCAATAAAAGACTATCAATCTCATCCAAATTCAAGTCTTCCAAAGCCATGTCTGGTATACATTTCAAACCCGACTCACCTTTGAGTGGCGACTTATCCAGGCTAACAGTTATGGACAGGCTTTTCTCCTTGCATCAGAATGGATAAAGCAACACTCAATTCATATTCGCTAAACTGCGAATATAATAGTAAGGCAGTTTTTTTCAAAATAACACTCCTCATAAGAATCACTTAATTAATATTTGCTCATAATTTTCTTCGGTTAATTCTTCCTTTGAAATAATCAACTTCAGAAACTTGGTGTAAAGATCCGCGATTTCTTTTTGCTGATCAATTATTTTGATGCTCTCATCGTAGCTGATTTCATCTTTATAAATCTGGACTTCCAACCACTTTGTGCAGTCTTCTTTGCTTCTCAAAAAAAGAGATTGTTTTTCTATATATCTTGAATATACATTTTCAGCTTGGGCTTGTATTTCTAGAAAATCCTGCTCTCTTTCAGGAATAATGTGATATGTATAAACTTTAATAAACATGGAATCCTCCAATGTGGGTCACTGTGAAAAGACTATAAATTCTCTTTTTCTTTCAATCTCTGCAACCGATCTTTATGGATCTCTGAAAGCTTAAGGAAATGAAATTCATTTATTTCAATCAATCCGGTGATAACTTCAGCCTTAGACCGAGCTAGTTCATATAACGGTTGATCAATAATTTTTGTAACAAACGCAACTTCTAATTCATCTTTGTCTAATTGAAAAATTTCCCCTTTTGGAAGAACTACAATATCTAAAAATAGATCATCCAACCATGGTCTCTCATTTTCAATCCCGTTTTGATAGCAAATATCAATATACCATTGGACAATCTCTCCCTTCGAATCGAACATGGTTGTAATAGAAAATTGCTCCTCTTGCGGGAAATGCTGGAGCCAGGTAAAACCCTTATCAACGATACAAACTTTTTTATCTCCATATTGAACGAAAAGAGGTTCAGTAACCTGCAAAACATTTAGATAGGTTACATATCCTTTAAATTCATCTTCATCAAGGTATGCTTGAATAAACCTTCTCTCCGTGACGCGGGCCCAATCCGCACGGTCACCATATCTTCTTTTTAACATATTTGCCTCCAAACAAAGCCTATATTTTGTTTAAGACGATCATTCATATAAATCACCAAGATTATTAGTTATCACCACACCATGTTCCTCCAGCTTTTCATATATCCTAAATTTATAGCTGCTTACCTTATGGTTTGAAGCAAGGTTGATTATTTCACTTTTTTTTGTTTCAAATTCATAGTGATCCATTACGGTGACATTATTACTCTTCGTATATACTTCCTTTGCATTTTTAATATCTTCCCATTCATACGATGTGATTGTGTTGAATGTTTTTACATCGTTAAAATGGATTCCCTTATCATCTAGGTAGTAATAATTAGATATTCCGAACATAAAGAATGGAATGCTCAGGGTCATAAGCAAAAGTGTAATCCACTTAAAATATCGAAGTTCAAACTTCCACTGACTAAACATATGAATCAGAATCATTATAGGTATCCATAGCATGCCAATAATAAAAATGACATAGGCAGACGCTGGAGTATCATAAAACCATTTCTCGCTGGACAAATATAAATAATCTTGAATAAAGAAGACCAATACAAAAGGCATGAAAAGACTGCTGATCAACAAAATGAGCGCTGAAACCAAAAGGATTTTCGAAGTACTTTCTGTACTGAATGTAAGTTTAGCCATGTTCTTCCTCCTAATAACCAAGTAACATATTTTTACGATTTTAAGGTTATTAGGTTTCGAAAATTTGGAATTTTTCGCATTTATACAACGATTCTCTTTAATTAAGAACCGCTGAGAATCCTCTAAAAATGCTTCTCCATAGGCTCTTTGCAATGTGTATATCCGTTCCTGTTATAAAATTCAATACTGGTCTCACTCGGCCATACGATAATGAATTCAAATTTCATATTCTCTGCCCATTCGTTCACCTTTGATAGAAGCTTGCTGCCAACCCCTTGGCCTCTGTATTCTGGCACAGTATAGACATTTGTCATATAAGCAAAAGGATGCGTGATTCTACCTGGACGCGGTACCTTTTTTAACAATTCAATATAAATATGGGAAACGATTCTATTATTGTTTTCTGCTATCCAAATAAACCACTCGCCACTGCCGATCGCTTCTTTCAGGAAATCTCCGCACTCTTTTTGAAAAGTACAATATTCGGTTCCCTCACCCATTTCAGGATAATCCTCAAGTGTGAAATCCCATCTCATTTTAATAAGCTGATCTATATCTTTTTCTTGTGCTAATCTTAATTTCACAATCTTCCCTCCGATTATCTTCTCTCGATAGAATAAAGAGCCTGTTCTGCTCCGAACCGGATTAGCGTTTTTTCCCTTTCCATGCCTGCCGATTCTAAAAGTCTACAGGAAGCCTTATTGGCTGTTTGTGTCTCTGCGATTATTTTTGAAAGATGCAATTCCTTTAAACCGTATTTGATAACCACTCCTACCACTTCTCTCCCGTAACCCTTCCCCCACCATGATGGCATGAACTGGTAGGACACCTCGGTATACTCACCATCATGATGAGGCGTGAGTGAAACTAAGCCCATGAACGCATTAGAAATTCTCTCTCTTACTACCCAGAAATGAGATTCTCCCTCATTTTTAAGCATAAATTCTGCAGCTTTCTTCAAATCAGCTTCATCAACAATGCCGCCTAAATACTTTCTAACATCATGGTTAATGTACAGTTTTTTAATTTCAATAAAATCAATATGCTTTAAATCAAGAAGTTTGCATCGTTCTGTCTCCAGCAAAAGACCACCTCATTCTGTTACACGATTTTTTGCGATGATAAAAGCAATCCCAAACGGAATCAAAGGCACTAGTCCGAGCAGCATGAACCAATTCTCTGCACCAAAGAAATAGATGGCGGGCAGAAAAATTGTTAATCCACTATATAAAAATACTTTCCATGATTTCTTAATCATCCCGATAGCAAATAAAATACTCGCAGCACTAACTAGTATCCAAAATATCAAACTAGCATCTAATATCATGTGCTGACCTCCTTATTGGCTGCTATTTCATGACTTTAATCCGGCATCAGCCATGTGAACCATCTGCCATGCCCCTCAGTTTCCGCTATTTTATTTAAGCTTTCTTTTCCATTCAAATAGTAATCAAGGTGGAGATCACGGTCCTGAATATTGTTATAAAGATGGAAAATGTCCCGCTTCTCTCCAATATTTTTGATGTTCAGAAGGAGTCTTTCCTTTGTTTCAATAGGCATCTGATTGGCAACGTGAGTATGGAAAACACAAATTATCTGATCATCAGGAATATCTTTTGAAACGCTCTGAAGCAATTCGACTCCATCACCCTCTATTAATTTCAATGGATTGTTCCTTACATACCATGCTGCCTTTTCGAAAAGTTCACGTCTTTCTTGATGTTCTGGCCAAATCAGCGATTTAAGCCACAAGTAATCTTCTTCATCTGATACATCATTTATATGAAGGTCTATTCCAATTCTTGAAGCCACATTAAAATGACCTAATTGATTCAAAGGGGTGTAGTCACCTCTTATTTCAGCTGAAATATGTACACCTGAATTTTCATCCCCATAATTTCGCTCTGTACCATACGAGTAACTGTATTTATCGACTAAGAGCTGCAGCCCTGCACTTGTGCCTATTTCAATTAAGGCCAGCGGTTTTTGAGTCTTTCCGTATATAAAGTTAAAAGCTGGATAGAGGTATGAGCACCTTCTAACTTCATTTGTTTGCACAATCTTGTTTGTTAGCATCTCATTTATTTCTTTAGATTTTTGTACGCAGAAATCTCTGAAATACTTTAAAGACTCTTCCAGATTTCGCGGTTTTTTTACCAAGCTTGGATAGAACTCTCTTAATTCATGCTCATTTCCTTTTAACAATAGATAGTGAACTGCCCCAAAAAGCAGATTCGGGATAGGCTGGCCCTCCCTTGCTTTTAAGGCTAGACCAAGAACTTCCTCATCCTCAGCTATTTTCATTGCCAGGAATTCATATAAAGGACTTGAATTTTTGCACTCATTCATTGCAAAATCCCTAAATTTTTCAGCAAGATGATTAACACTCAAATTCCCCGTCCCCCTTTTGACCAATTTTCAATTTCTATGATTTCTCATTAAATTAGCAAAAGTCATCATTAAAAAATAAAAGGTGATACTTGCTAAAATGACTTGTAATGAATAGTTTCCTATTAGTAGAGAAGTGGGATTCTCTTGTAGATTGACCAGGCCCAATCGAAACGGAAATGCTTCCTCCAAAGGTGTTAACGATGTATGCTGTTCAATTATCGGCAAGGGAAAACCAAGCTTGTGCATTGTTAAATCATATTCTGCAGTAACAATTACGGAGTCAAAAAATGGTGTAATCGAAACTCCTAACCATCCTATAGCAATAGAAATGAGTAAGAAGCGATGATGAACTTTTATTCTTATCTTTCTCACATTCGCTAATCCCACCACAAAACCAATTTTCTAAACTCTTTCAGATCTTCAATAAAACCTTCTATATTCCCTGTTCCCTGGTCGATGATGTCTGGGCAAAATTCATACAATTCTTTTACGAAAGGTTGCAAGTCAGTATTTGTTGGAAACTTGGCAAAATCGACTTCAACACAATCCTAATCCGCCCCAATAATAGTAAAGGAATATCGTTTATGCCACTCCTTTAATTTAAATACTACATCACCATTACTAATGTCGTAGTTTTCCCCATTCGTCTGCTGAAATTTAAGTATCTCAAACTGGTCATCTCCTATTACAATCCCCACACTAGTGCTATTGTTTCCTCTTTCATTGATAAAAGCTAAACAGCCCATTGGCTTTAACTCTGTTTGCAGCTTATGGAGAAGACGTTCCGCTGTATCCTCTTTCGTATTAAAGGATATTCCAATTGCTTTGTCGTCAACTTCTGAATATAAATCTTTCCAATAAAAAGGCCGTAAATCTGTATTTGCAGCCTTTTTTATGACTTTTATCATTTCTTCTGTAAATCCTAACTGAATAGCCAATTCTTCAACGTTAACTTGCTTAGCCTGACTTTTTGCAAAACCAAATATTTTCTTCCAGCCCATCTATTCATCACCTGCTAATCTACGAATGGTTTGTTTGCTTGAGATTCTGTACAGTAGCTTTCCAGCCTGCCGGCGCTTCCAGCTCATTTACCTTTTCAGCAATCACTTTTGCTGCTGAGCCCAAACTCATTTGAAAAGAATCAACTTCTACGTCATAAACCTCTTTCTGCTTATGTACAAAATCCAATTGTCTGACAGCCTGACCAAGCGTTCTGTCACCCCTAGCCTTCTCCCTGCGTTTAAGCTCACCAGCCGGACAGTGAACCCCTACGAAAAACACAAGATAGTTCTCCAGTATTGCCACACAATCCTTTAGAGTATCTTCATCATGAAGTATTTGGTCGACTATCAGATTGACTCCCTTGTCTGAGAACAATGCAAGATTCCTGTGAAAAAGTGCTCAGTTGGAACTGGAATCAGTCTGTCATTCTCTCTGTCCTCTATCCGTTCAATAATGGTATCAAAATCATCAATACTTATATGAAAATAATCTGGCAGCAGATTTATTAGCTCCTTGGATAAAGAGGTTTTCCCTGAACTTGAAACCCCGTTTAACAATATAATTTTACCTTTTTTCATTTTCTTCCTCCGATGCAAAAACCCTTATTGTTTGTGCTATCTCAAGTCACTCCTTTAATAGCTGAAAAGGAATAATTAAATTAGCCTTATCCTTCGGTGATTCAGTTTCCAAATAAAAATCTTCTGCCTTCCAATATCTCTGTTCAAATTTTTGAAGGTTTTGTTGAGTACCACTACTTTCACGGCAAAACCTAACTTCCCTTGGACAATCAAGAAATGCAATATAGTCAAAAAAATTTCTCCATTCCTCTCTTGAAAGGAAAACTCCTTCTACAATGACCACAGCCGCTTCTTTCAATCCTACCTCTTTAAATACTTGCCTGTCTTTTTCATGATCATAAAAAGGCAGCATAAGTGTTTCCGACCAAGGAAGTTTTTCAAAAAGATTCTCTTTTAGCCAATGTACATCCCACTGGAGGGAATAATATTCATACCATTCATCATTGCCAGTATGATAACGCTTTGGCCTTTCTACAATGAAATCATCTATATGCAAAATTTGATACGGAATGTCCATTTTCTCCAATACATTGCCTAGGTTTTTAACAAGTGTAGTTTTCCCGGACCTGCTCAGGCCATCGATTCCTACTATAAAACGCTCTGCCCGGTTAACTGATTCAAATAGTGATACGAAATTTTGTATGACATCCACTGATTGCCTTCCTCACCTTTCAACCGCTATATGCCTTCATTAATACACTCATATAAAAATTCCACATAATGGGTAAGATTTCCTTTTCATGAAGAAAGCCGCCTAAAGCAGGTAGCTAAAGTCCCATAGCTATCAAACATCGTCTAACTAGGTCTGCCTCTTGAATACTTTCCTTCAGCCAGATTGGAGACCTGGGATGGACATGAGTTTCTTCAGTTGTTAGCCATAATACCTTATCAACCTCATCCAGACTTTTTGCAAAAGGCTCGCCCGACTCTATCTCTGCTAGAAATACAAAATCCATGACTTCTTTTCCGTCCCTAAGCATAAAAGTAGTATTGCGAACGAACTCAACTTTGTCCTTAATCGTCACTCCAACTTCTTCATACAGTTCTCTTTTTAAAGTTCTTTCAAGCAAGTCCTTTGTATTGCCCTCATTCTCCACTGTACCTCCCACCAAAGATAACAGACCTCCTGCGTGTTCTTCTTTGGTACTGCTTTCAATGATAAGCCACTTTCCATCTCTAAATATGGCTCCCTCGACATTGATAATGAACATTTTTGGCTCCTTTATCATTTGTTGTATAAATCTTCGCCTCGCCTCACATTAATTCCTCCTTTGAGTCTAAGGACCTGTAACTTTTCTAGGAGATCCCTTTATTACATTAAAAAAGCATTAATTGAAAAAGTTACACATAGTTTTTACTAATTTTAATGTACTGAAAATTCGTTAAATTTACACATGCTTTTCTCCTATTGATACTTGTATAATAGTATTACACCAAGAGTTACCTAAGGTCAGCCACAAAAATTTAGACTTTAGGAGTGTGAAGAAGAATGTCAGAAAGCATTATTTTGGCAATGCTGATTGGTGGGTTTGTGGGATTGACGGGCCATGTGAGAAAACGAGGCAAGATCATCATGCCCCGAAAGACAAAGAAGTTTATCTATCTTGGTTTCCTAGAAGAAATTCTTACAGGTGCCTTAGCTGCTGCATTGCTCGTAATATCGTCAGAGGCGGATTCGCTGTTAAGAGTATTTTTGATGTCAATAATGGCTGGTTTTGGTGGAGATGCATTATTAAGAGGGCTTGAATTGTTTAGAGTAGACAACAGTAACCGAGGCGCGGAGGATATCGGCAATGAAAAAAACAATACCTCAGCCTGACAGAAAGAAGTTTGCTGCATTATTTTTCAAGCAGCTACGCGAGTGCTTGATTTTTTTTTGGTAAAAATGAAATTGGGAAAGTTTTAATCCCTCTAAAAATCCTCTTCCATCTTCATTTCCTATTTTCAATAAATTTGGCCTTTTATATGTTTGAGTAGCAGGCTGTTATGATTTGCGATAAAATCTGTTATTTCATTAATTTCTTTTATCCTTCTCAATTCCATTATTACTCGCCTCCTCCTGAAACTTTATTTGTTGTCCTGATTTATCCAGCTAATATTGATTCTATTTCCATACATGTTTCATAATTGCCAGGAGAAAATAAACAAAACAACCTTAAGGAGTTCTCCGATGGACCTTAGACTATTTCAGTTAATCAATCAGCTGTCCGGACGCAATTGGGTCGTTGATAAATTGATGATTCTCATTTCCAATAGAATCCGGTATGTATATATTTCGTTTTTAGTTGTTTTTTTGATCAAAAACCGATTTAAAAAGAGGCTAACTGTTGAAACCGGCGGCTCAATCTTTTACACATTATTTATCCATAGTTTATTTAAGTTATTTTTTTATAAACCCCGTCCTTTTAAGAAAAGGCGCGTAGGAATCCTTATCCCCTCGAAGATGGATTCAACCTTCCCAAGCAAACATACACTGCTTGCCTTTGCTGCTTCTACAACCATTTTCATGTATCATCGAACACTAGGTATCTTCATGCTCTTCATGTCTGGACTAACAGGATTCTCAAGGATTTGGGTTGGACATCATTATCCGTCCGATATAATCGGCAGCGCGATTTTAGGCTCCCTTTCCAGCATAGTTACACACATTTTTTCCGGCAATAGATCAGGCGAGGATATCTAACATTTTTTTGCTTTATATTGCATCAGCCAGCTGTCCCGAAGTTCTCCTTCATGCCATTCATGTTTGGGCAAGAATTTATACTTTGGAATCCCACTTTTTCATAACAGGCTATTGCCCTTTCATTCCAGGTTTGCGGATCGACAATAACCAGATCCGCTCCTTTTTGTTCAATTAAATAATTTAACATTGATTGCATTAACAGCTGCCCTATTCCTTTGTTCCAATAGTTTATTTCTCCAATAAATTGATCTGTACCGTATATGATTTCCGATTGGTCTAAACCAAAATCAAAACGATCAGACGGTCCCAATTCATAAAATTGAATATAGCCTATTTCTTTATCCTCAAAAAGAACAATGCATCGTGTTTCATCAGAATCAGATGTAAAAAACACATCCCTAACCATATCTAAATCAAAGGAACGATCCCTTCCCTCAAAAAATTGAAGGACAACAGGATTTGATAGCCATTTAGCTAAAAAATCGGCATCCTTTTTTTCTAATTCTCATACTTTTATCTTTCCACTCTGGAATAACAATAAAAATCCTCCTTATGTTCGGCTTGCTTCTGGTTATTAAAACACTAAATCATCATTAAATCTTGTTCTGCAATTAAAAAATTCCCCTTCCGTTTTCATGAGCATTCACGTTATTTCCTAATGAATTCAATACAAACTAATACTCTGGAAATCAATTAACATTTACATATTAATAATATTGATATAATATAAATCAATATTTACCGCTTAATCTTATTTATAAGAACGGGGGAACCAAACGGCGGTTTCCGCCTGGGGTGAATTCATTACGAAGGGGATTTGTGTTTCCAATTCCTAACCCGACAGCTAACCTCGTCAGCGACTAAGGGAACAGAGGAGAATACTCTGTTAATAGACACCCAAAGTGTCTTTTTTTGCGGAGGAAAGATCTTGTTTCCATTGCCAATTGCTTTTTTAGCATAGAATTTTACAGAAGGTGAGGAAATGCAGATGAAAAAAATCAGTTTAGCTGGTCAAATTTTTATCGGTCTGGTTCTTGGTATTATTGTAGGCGCAGTCTTCTTTGGAAATCCTGCTGTTGCTTCTTACCTGCAGCCGATTGGAGATATTTTTCTCCGATTAATTAAGATGATCGTCGTACCAATCGTTGTTGCAAGTATTGTTGTGGCAGTTGCTGGTGTAGGCGATATTAAGCAGTTAGGTAAAATTGGCGGTAAAACGCTACTTTATTTTGAGGTCATAACTACCATTGCGATCATCGTAGGTATTATCGCTGCAAATGTATTCCACCCTGGAACTGGGGTAAACATGAGCGAGCTTGATAAAACCGATATTGCTAGTTATGTAGATACTGCTGAAACACAGGAAACAAAATCGATGATTACTACATTGGTTGAAATCGTACCTACAAATCCAATTGCAGCAGTTGCTGAAGGCGATATGCTGGCGATCATTTTCTTTTCTCTCGTTTTTGGACTAGGAATCTCCGCAATTGGTGAAAAAGGAAAACCTGTTATCGCATTTTTCCAAGGAACGGCTGACGCAATGTTCTATGCAACAAACCAAATCATGAAGTTCGCTCCATTCGGAGTATTCGCCCTGATTGGGGTTACTGTATCTAAATTCGGCCTTGAATCCTTGATTCCGCTCGGCAAACTGGTCCTGACTGTATATGGAACAATGATTTTCTTTGTAATTGGTGTTTTGGGTCTTGTAGCCAAGCTTGCTGGATACAATATTTTCAAATTAATTTTAACACTAAAAGATGAATTAATTTTAGCATTCTCGACAGCAAGCTCTGAAACTGTTTTGCCTAGAATCATGGATAAAATGGAGAAAGAAGGAGCACCTAAACATATTACTTCTTTCGTTATTCCAACAGGCTATTCCTTTAATCTGGATGGCTCGACACTTTACCAGGCATTGGCTGCGATCTTCATTGCCCAAATGTACGGTATCGATATGAGCATCTCTGAACAAGTATCCTTAATGCTTGTATTAATGGTGACCTCAAAAGGGATCGCCGGAGTTCCTGGTGTTTCCTTCGTAGTTCTTTTAGCAACACTGGGTACGGTCGGACTACCTGTTGAAGGCTTGGCATTCATTGCTGGTATTGACAGGATCCTTGATATGGGAAGAACTGCCGTGAATGTTGTTGGTAATTCCCTTGCTGCAATTGTTATTGCTAAATGGGAAGGTGTCTTCAAACCGGCAAAGACTTCATCAGCTATAAATAAAGCTTCTTAATAGAAACAGATAGCCAGCTTGGTGTAAACCACATGCTGGCTATCTTTATTTAGAGCATCTTATTCCACTGTTTCTATTAAATCACCCAAATAAAACGCAGCAAGCTGCTCCCCCCATGGTGCCATTTCTGTTTCAACAAATCCAGCTTTTTTATATGCATACCGTGCCCCATCATTCTCTGGATGGTAGCCAATCATGATAAATGGAATGTTTGCTGAATTGATACACTTTATCTCTTCCACAATTAAGTTTACAGATGTGGCACCAAATCCTTTGCCTTGATAAGCCTGATCAAGCATCAAACGATATATCCAATAATTATTGTCGTCTGAATCGATTCCATACATTGCAAACCCAATCATCTTTTCTTCGTAATAAATGCCTGATGCCTTGAAATTTTCAAGAAACTGGACCTCTGCAATCGAATATAAATTTGAAGCGATTAAATGCTTCTGCTCCTCTTTAACGGTTAAATCGATGGCTTCTTCCCAGTTTTCTTTTGTAATTGGTTTAAGTGTGACGCCCATTAACAATCTCCCATTCTATTCTCATTTTTCTGATCCTGGTCAGCAATGGCTTCAAAGTCTTCGTCATAAGTCCTGGAAATGACATTCTCGATGTTGACAGTTAGTCTCATTTTTATTCCACCTATATTTGCGATATAATAATTTTCATCATCTATTTCGCTGCAAGGTAGCTAAATTCCTTCCACATTACTATTTTAAAGCTGAGCTTCCTGCAAATATTTGAATTTTCCAACGACCTTTGCTAAAGTTGCTTACAAGAAGGTTTTACCTATACTGATGGTGTTAACTAATATTTCTTCATATTCATATAAATTTGATTTATCTAAGGGAGTGCACATAATGGAAGCAACCTATGTTCAAAAGGATGAAGTAATCGAGTTCATCAGAGCAAACAGAGGGATTTTCGAAGAGAAGTTATTATCAGAAGCTGTAAATGTAGCAACCAAGATCCATGATATTTTGCTGAGAGGCAACATCGACCTTTTAAAAAACGCTGAAAAATTAGTAGGATATATTGTAGAACGGGATGAAGAAAGCTTAATTGCTTTTGCTGAAATAGAGGGCGTTGCTTGGGCAGAACATTCCTTGACTGTAGCCTTCAAGTTGGAATGGGTCCAGGCAATCAGACGTACATTATGGCAATTTCTGAATCAGTTTGACCGTATGAACGGGAAATTCAGTGATAGAAACGAATTTTTCGAACTGGAAAAGAGAATCAATGAACAGGTTGACCAATTTTTGAATACCTTCTTCCTGAGCTATACCAATTATAAGGATGAACTTCTGAACTCTCAGAGAAAATTAGTTGAACATTTATCTGTTCCGATCATTCCAATCAGCACTTCAGTGGCAGTATTGCCTTTGATTGGCATGATCGACGAATATCGTATGCAAATTATCGAGGAAAAAGTCCTAATGGATATTTCTCGACTTAAAGTCCAAACTCTGATTATGGATCTATCCGGTATTGCTGATATGGAAATGAACGTAATTGACCATTTCCAAAAAGTTTTGAATGGGATCAACATGATGGGTTCAAAGGCTGTCATTACAGGAATGCGCCCTGAGCTTGTGAGAAGAATGATCCATACAGGAATTAGCTTTATCCAGAAGGCAGAGACAAGAGGAACCCTGCAGCAAACCCTAAAGCATTATCTTGATAGTGAAAATGTAATGTAAGTCTAAGGAACAAGTTAGCCCCCTTGTATAGCACAAGGGGGTTTTATGTAGCGAACTGAAAGAAAAACAATGATTATTTCTAGTCCAATATAAAAATAGTTTTTCGCTATTAAATTTTCATTCTCGCTATAAAAAGTATTTTCCGCAATTAAATCTTACAATCTTTTATCCAATTCAAGGAGAAGGTTATTATTTTCCTCAATGTCCTTGTGGATTCCTTCTATTTCAGACGCAATTGTATACTCCTGCTCTTTGACGGAAAAAATCAGTTTCTGCTGCATCTGCTGCTGTTCTGTAATTTGTCTAAGGCTTTCAGCAAGCTCAGAGCTTTCATAGCGAATGGACTGGATTCCTGAAGAAACATCTGTTAATTCCTTGGTTTGACCTTGAACCTTGACATCAATTTCATGCATAAGACCGTCAAAATCCTTAAAGGAATCAAAGCTCGAGTTAATTTTAGTTTCAATTCTATTGAGCTGAGCTGAAATATCTTGCGAAGCCTCGGCTGAAGCAGTCGCAAGCTTTCCAACTTCCTTCGCCACTACGGAAAAACCTTTTCCATGCTCACCGGCACGTGCTGCCTCGATTGATGCATTAAGTGCCAGGATTTTCGTTTGTGCAGCAATGCCAGAAATCGTTGAACTAATGCTGCCGACCATTTGCGTCAGGCTCACAAGCTCCTTAAGCAATTCAGATGTCTGTGCCATATGCGCTGAAGCCTGTTTATTATCCTCGGAGATTGCCGACGTTTCCTCCACCACTTTACGAATCGTATCACTATGCCTATTTATTTTGGATTCCATCTGCTCGAAGACAGAAAAAAATTGTGAAAGTGACTCATTATTGCGCTCGAGCTGAGCAGCCAGATCGTCAATTGAAGATAAATTATGGTTTACACTTTTCTTGATCGTTTGGGTCGAGAAAACGATGTCGTGGAATGTCTCCTTCATCGCTCCAACAAAAACCGCAGCTTGGCCCGAATCGGCAGCTTTTCCAGATACATCAGATGTGGGCTCAAGACTTTTGGCCATCTGGATAATTTCTTCTATCGCTGGACGGTCAAATTGTGAGTCTCCGATATAACTGTATTGGATCGTATGGTTTTTATCCAAAACGTACGTACTTGGGATCGCGATTCGGAAGCTATCCCATTTTATTGGCACGAATACCTCGTATTGTTTGATAACTGCTCTATTTTCATCCGAAAGGATTGGAATCTTGATTCCCTCCTTATCCACGTATGCCTGGATTCCATTTAAGTTCTGTCCGGCAATCCCAAGGATCTGGATTCCTTTTTCCTTTAAGATATCATAAAATTCGTTCAGCTGGACCAGCTGATTTCGGCAATTCGGTCACCACGTTCCCCTTAAGAAAACAAGAATGACCGGCTGCTCACTGTAGTCTGATAATCTATATTGTTTATTGTTCGTACCAGGCAAAGCAAAATCCGGCGCCTGTTTCCCCACACTCAATCCTTTATTAGCCAATAAAATCTCTCCTCTTTCTCCAATCAGTCTTTATGATGACATCAGAATTATTATCGGCTTTTTTTCTCAATTCTTAAAGTCACAACTCTCTATGAGCCTCTAAATCATCAGGATTTCCCGGATATCTTCTTCAGTTAGTGCTGCGGTTGCTTTTTCTTCAATAATTTCTTCAATTATGTTTCTTTTGCGATCCTGCAGTTCATTCATTTTTTCCTCAATTGTACCGCGGGCAATCAGCTTGATTACCTGGACGGTATTTTTTTGACCCATCCTGTGAGCACGATCTGCAGCCTGCTCCTCAACCGCCGGGTTCCACCATAGATCATAGAGAATCACTGTATCAGCACCTGTCAAATTCAACCCTGTCCCGCCAGCCTTCAGGGATATCAAGAAAAAGTCCCGCTCCCCTTCATTATATCGATTGCATGTCTCTACTCGTTCCTCAGATGGAGTTTGACCGTCCAGGTAAAAAAATGGAATGCCCTGATATGTCAGCTCTTTTCCAATCAGTCCAAGCATTTTTGTAAACTGCGAGAAAATAAGGACTCTTCTGCCAGAAAGCCTTGCTTCTTCGATGATTTTAAGAAGCTGCTCAAATTTGGCTGAACTCCCCTTATACCCATCCACAAACAGAGCTGGATGGCAGCAAATTTGCCTTAGTCTCGTCAGGCCGGACAGGATTTTAATCCGATTTTTACGGATTGTATCTTTATCAAGATGCTTCAGAGTTTTATGGCGAAGCTTTGCAAGATAAGCCGCATAGAGCTTTTTTTGTTCAGGCAGCAATTCGGCCGTGTCAATGGACTCAACTTTTTCAGGAAGCTCTCCCAGGACGTCTTCCTTTATCCTCCGCAGTAAAAAAGGGCGGATCCGCCGGGCGATTGTTTTTCTTGGCAAATTGCTGTACTCCTTCAATCCTTTAAAAAGCTCTGGAAATACAACCCGGAAAATAGACCACAATTCTTCTATCGAATTCTCAACAGGAGTACCTGTAAGAGCGAAGCGATGTTCAGCCTTCAACTTGAGTACTGCCTTGGCTGTCTGAGTAACAGGGTTTTTAAAGGCCTGCGCTTCATCGAAAAAGATCGTATGGAAGGACATTTTTTCATACAGGTGAATGTCCCTGCGCAGCAGCATATAAGAAGTAATGACGACATCCACATCATCCAGTTCTTTAAACAGCTTTGCCCGTTCTTTGCTTTCGCCATTGATGATGAGAGCCTGAATTTCCGGTGCAAATTTCATAAACTCACTGAGCCAGTTATACGTTAGAGATGATGGACAAACAATCAATACTGGGAGCTTCATTTTCTTTAGATCAGGGAGCACGGAGGCAATGTAGGCAATGCTTTGTAACGTTTTTCCTAGTCCCATATCATCAGCAAGGATTCCGCCAAAGCCATAGCTAGCGAGAGTTTTCATCCATTGATACCCTTGTTTCTGGTAATCCCGCAAAATCAAATCAAGTTTTTCAGGCAATTTGAATTTATTGCTTCCTGAATGGCTGATTTCGGCTAAAAATTCTTTGAATGATTGCTCTAGCATAAAAACAGCTTGATCATCGAACGAATCAAGGACCTGCATTCCCCGGATCAGCGGGAGGTTCAATCCCTTCTCCAAGTCTTCATTCTGGATGGCGCCAGCCTTTAAAAAGCGCTGGATTTCTTCAAATTCCCTTGTCTCCAGTGACATCAGAGAACCATTACGCAAACGGAAATATTTCCGTTTTTCTTCCAGCGCGTCCAAAAGCTCACGAATCTGGCTCTCTGGGATACTGTCCATTTCGAATTTGAACTCCAGCCAGTTTGTCCGCACTTTTTTCACTTTGACCCTGATTTGCGGACGTGCAGGTTCCCTGAAAATCCGATTCCTCACGGCTGTGGTAGCGTATATTTGCACTAGCTTCTGAAGCTTCGGCATCATATGATACAAAAACTCATACTCAAGATCTTCATTATGTAGATAATATCCGCCTTCTGTTTTTGCAAACGAACTCTCTTCCATCATTTCTAGGATTAAATCTTCCTTCTCCTTGTCCCTGACCAACAGTGAACCTGTCTTAGGTTCCCTGCCCTCAAATGGATTGAGAACGATATTCCCATAGTGGAATTCAAGCCCCGCAAGCAGTCGGTTATTTACGCGATCAAGGTACAATTTAGCAGTCAGCGGCGTTTTCATAAAATGCTTGGAAATATCGCCATTTATTTGTACCTCACCAAGTCTTCTCAAGCCAGGAACCACTTTTTCAACAAAAAATCCGATTTGATCCTTCGTAATCGGAATCTGTTCAGTATCTGTTGCCAAAATCATCTGTTTTAGCTCAAACAGACGAGCACAATCCTCAGTCTCAAGCTGAGTTACTTGGCCACTAACTAAAACAGAATCATATGAGTTCAGCACGGTAAGCTGTTTTAGTCCCTTTATTTTCAGGTGATAATACTTTTGAACTGTTACTTCAAAATTAAATGTTAATGGCAATTTCCCCTTAGTTATAGAAAGTCCATCAAATATTTCACCTTTATGCCCAATCTTTACATGCGGAGTCTTTGTTAGCAATGGCAGCAATTGAGTCCATATAGTAGGCGGTATGATTAAATTTTCATCATTGCTCTCTAAGCCATTCGGCAGTGAGTCGGAGTCCATTGTAACCTGAATCAACTTTTGAATGATGGCATCTGCTTCATTTTGGAAGCAATGCAGCATTGGATCATATGTGAACAAACTTGAAAGTGAATTTGTTTTCCCTTCTTTTACATCCTTTAAAAATCCACTAATGTCCTTTATTGGTATGGAACCAATCTTCATTGAAATACCAATAATGTTTTGCTTGTCGCCAGCCTCAATGGGCTTTATTAGGAACTCTGCATTTAACACTTTTCTTGTTTCGAAATGCAGCTGGTGCCCGCTCGACCTCCGTGGCTGCTCACTGAAAATAGACAGCAAGCCATCTGCCAGTCCATTTAATGAATCCTGGTTATAAGGAGCAGCTGTAGGGATTTGCTTTTGTTGATCCATCATAGCCAATAAAACAGCTGCGGTGTGCTGGCATTCATTTTTGACGGAAGCCAACTTTGGACAAGTGCAAGCCGTAACGAATCCACCATCCTCATTTGATATAACAGTTACATGGAATACATCGGCACCCGTAACGGCCGCTTCCACACGTTGATGGCTATAATTTTCAAATTTCACTTTATCTGCCCGGTAAAAAGCATCCCCACGCTTGAAGGAAACAGTTCCGCACAAATCTTTTATGATATTATGGTTCAATTTTATTTCCATGCCCTGCTTCCTCCTTTGGATGCTTTATTTTATATAAACTCTTTTCTAAAACTCTTTTAGGTAGGTGTTATAAATATGTTGAAAATTCATGAGAAAACAACTTATAGGAATCAATGTTAATAGTGTAGACTTTATCTCATCTTTTGTTAAGTATGAATGCACAAAAAAAGCATGGAGAATGACTCCAGGCTTTATATGTTTAAAATGGAAGAGAAAGCTGCCAGGAAACGCCAAACTTGTCCACTATCCATCCGAATTTCTTGCTAAAGGAATAGTCCCCTAGTGGCATCAAGGTGCTTCCACCTTCAGATAATTTTTCAAATAGATCGTCTATTTCCTGTTCGCTGCTGCAAGTCAGAAACGTGGAGTATGAAGGTGTGAATGTAAATTCATGCTGAACATAGCTGTCTATACACATAAATTCCTGTCCTTTTAGAGTAAATGTAGCCTGAATGACGCTGCCTTCTTTTCCAGGCCCTTCAGCACCATATTTTGCAATGCTGGTAATTTCAGAGTCCTCTATCAAGGAAGTATAAAAATTCATCGCTTCTTCTGCTTGACCTTCAAACATTAAAAATGGGGTTACTTTCTCCATACTAAACTAACTCCTTTGTTATTTGGTTACTCATCTGATTCCACAAAGTTCTTCAAGGAAATAAGTTTGTTATCCCAATAAAGTTCAAAAAAAGATAGCCATTCTTTTAATTCCTGCAATGGTTCTGGCTGAAGTGAAAACCGAGTTTCCCTTCCTATCCTCCTGCTCGAAACAAGCCCTGCCTCTGACAGAACAAACAGATGTTTATTAACAGCGGTCCTAGTGATTGGAAAGCTTTCTGTAATGGAAGCGATCGGCATTTCCTTGTCTGCGAGCAATTTTAATATTTGGCGGCGGGTTGGGTCAGCTATAGCCTGGAAGACATCATGCTTTGCCTCAGCAGCCCCCATGCTATGCCTCCAGGTAGGCTGGAAGTGCTTCTTTCACAATCTTATCCCAGCCGTTGTCCATTATGCCCTGGACAATTGAGTGAGGCTGTCCGAACTCAGTAGCTTTTTCAGGATCCCAGCCAGAATGAATCAGGGTGAATTCCGTTTTTTCATCAACCTGCTTCAATTCAAATACAAGATGCCAGTCCTTTCCCCAGTCAAAGCCCAAACGGTTTGGCGGAGCCAACTCAGTTACTTTACAAGGAGAATCACCAAAAGGGCCTGCATGTAGGATGAATTCTTTACCCAGTTCAGGTTCAAAAGTGTTTGGCATCCACCAGCGAGCAATCCCTTCAGAAGTAGCAACTGCTTTCCATACTTTTTCAATTGGCGCATTAAGTAAAACTGTTTTGCGGATTTCAGGTAATGTTTGCATTCTAAAACCTCCAAATATTAATAACACCTTTTAGTGTTATATTTAAATTACAACACCTTTTAGTGTTATGTCAATCTGGGTAAGAATATTTTTATTTTTTATCTAAATTAAATTCTTCCCCAAAGGTGTCTGTGATAGTAATGTTACTAATTTAATAAATCCTCAGTTTGTATGAGAGACACTCCCATCAAAGAGAGATTTCGATTCGCCCTATCCCTTTTTTGATCATTCGCACCTGCACCTTAAACATAGCCAATCGAATGACAACATGATAAGAAAAAAAAGTCCAAATCATTTCCGATGTGGACTTTGGAAAATTATCTTATATTTCAATTATGATTGGCAGGATCATCGGCTTTCTTCTTGTCTGTTGAAAAATATGCTGCCCTACCGCTTTCTTGATGCCTTGTTTAATCACATTCCATCTGTAAATATTATCTTCCTGCATGTCGGTAACTGTTTTCGTGACAATTCTGTTTACATCTCTCATTAAATCCTCTGAGTTTTTAACAAAAACAAATCCTCGCGAAATGGTATCTGGTCCTGAAATGATTTTCCGTTCTGTTTTGCTCAGCGTTAACACTATGACGAGCATACCATCCTCAGACAGCTGTTTCCTGTCTCTAAGTACAATTTCCCCGACATCACCAACGCTTACTCCATCTACATACGTATCACCAGCAGGAATGCTGCGAGTTTGTCTCGCTGTTGAATTTTCAATATCAACTACATCACCATTTTTTATAATAAACGTATTTCCCTTCTCCACTCCGACCGATTCAGCCAGCAAGCGATGATGATGCAGCATACGATATTCGCCGTGTATCGGGATGAAATACTTCGGTTTCATCAAAGTAAGCATCAGCTTCAAGTCTTCCTGGTAGCCGTGGCCAGAAACATGCATTCCTGTCGTGCTGCCTGAACCATATATGACCTTAGCGCCTAGTTTAAAAAGATTATCAATAATTCGCGATACATCTTTTTCATTTCCTGGAATTGGGGAAGCTGCCATGATCACTGTATCACCAGGGTAAATGGAAACATCGCGGAAATTACCAGTTGCAAGGCGGGCAAGAGCAGCCATTGGTTCACCCTGGCTTCCCGTACATAAAATCGCTACCTTTTCAGGATCCAGTTGGTCGACGACCTTTGGCTCAATTAGCATGCCTTCTGGTACATTCAAGTATCCGCGTTCGATTGCGACATCTACAACATTCACCATGCTCCTGCCCAGTAATGCAAGCTTTCTATTTGTCTTGATAGCAGCTTCAACAACCTGCTGTACACGATTTACATTCGATGCAAAAGTAGAAACAAAGATTTTACCATCCGCCTTCATAAATGCTTCTTCCAGGTGGCCTGCAACCATTCGTTCAGATGGTGTCAATCCGGTACGTTCTGCGTTTGTACTTTCTGATAATAAAACTGTTACGCCTTCAGTCCCGATTTGTGCCATTTTATGAATCTCAGACTGCTCATCATTTGCTGGTGTTAGGTCAAATTTGAAATCCCCCGTATGTACAACATTTCCCTCTGGTGTGTGGAATACAATTCCCAGGCAATCCGGAATGCTGTGGCTAACTTTGAAAAATGAAACTTTGACCTGGCCGAAATCGATCTGTGAATCTGAATGAACCTTGATGAGTTCAGTATCTCTTAAAAGCCTATGTTCACTTAATTTCAGTTCGATCAATCCTAATGTGAAATCAGTCGCATAAATAGGAACATTTAATTTTTTAAAGAAATATGGAACACCGCCAATATGGTCCTCATGCCCATGTGTCACGATTAAAGCACGGATTTTTTCTTTATTTTCTTCAAGATACGTTAATTCCGGGATAATTAAATCAATCCCTAACAAACTTTCATCCGGAAATTTACCACCACAGTCAACAACAAAAATGTCATCATCATACTGGATACCATACATGTTTTTCCCAATTTCGTTTATGCCGCCTAAGGCGAATATAGATAAGGTCAATTCAAATCCTCCTAATCCGAAATAGATTTTGTTAGTGTTTCCTATGTTGAGATTGTTTATTAATGGATTTCCCTAAGAGGAGGACAAATAACCAAATCCTTCAATAAAAAAACACACCCTTTAGGAAGGGTGTGTTAAAGTAGTTATTTTTCAATCCAGGTATACATATATTGTTCGTCTTCAATCTCTTTCGCTTTCTTGACCGTTTTCAGCGGCTTGAAGGTATCAATCATCACAGCAAGCTCAAGTGTTTCCTTTTTACCGATACTCGCTTCTGTTTTACCTGGATGCGGCCCATGTGGAATTCCGCTTGGATGCAATGTAATCGATCCTTCCTTGATTCCTTTCCTGCTCATGAAATTGCCTTCCACATAGTACAGCAGCTCATCACTGTTGACGTTACTGTGATAGTATGGTGCGGGAATCGCTTCCGGATGGTAATCATATAGCCGCGGTACAAATGAACAAATAACATAATTATGGCCTTCAAAAGTTTGATGGACTGGCGGCGGCTGATGGACCCGCCCGGTAATCGGCTCGAAATCCTCGATATTGAACGCCCAAGGATACAGATAGCCATCCCAGCCTACCACGTCAAGCGGATGGTGGTTCAGTACATGGCGATGAAGGTAGCCGCGCGTCTTGGTGATTATCTCGTATTCGCCTTTATCTGCAAAGGTTTGAAGTGTTTCAGGTCCGCGGATATCGCGCTCACAGAACGGGCTGTGCTCAAGCAGCTGCCCATATTCATTGCGATAACGGCGCGGAGTCGTAATCTGGCTGAACGATTCAACAATCAGTGCTTTAGTCGGTTCTGCAGTATCAGGAATAACTCGATAGATGGTTCCGATTGGAATAACAACATAGTCTCCAGGACGATATGGCAACGTTCCAAACATTGTTTCCACCAGTCCTGAGCCATGGTGGATGAACAGCATCTCATCCCCATCGCCATTACGGTAAAACTGCTTCATCGCCTCCGTTATATTCGCAGTTCCAATCAACAGGTCATCATTGCCGAGAATATACTCCCTTCCATTTAGGGCATCCCCGGTTTTCGTGATTTGATCAGTTAAAAAATGCCTGTGGTTCAAAGATCCCTGCTCTTCATATTCAGGAAGATAGCTGCCGATCAATTCACTTTTCGCAACCTCTGTAGGCATATGGTGGTGATAAAGGATCGACTGTGTTCCCGAGAAACCCTTTGTTCCCATAACCTGCTCCCTAAAAAGTGAGCCGTCTTCCTTCTTAAAAATGGTATGGCGTTTCTTCGGGATTTTTCCAAGCTGGCGGTAATACATGAAAACACCTTCCTTCTAATCTTCTATGATTTTATTTTTCAGGACACCAAGTCCGGTAATCTCAAGTTCAACTTCATCCCCTGGTTCCAGCCAGCGGTGCACATCTGTTCCAAGCTCAAGAATGCAGCCTGTTCCGACAGTCCCAGATCCGATGACTTCCCCTGGAAAAAGGCTCGTGCCTGCAGAAGCGCGCTCGATCATTTCTCCGAAGGAATAGTAAAGGTCCTTCATATTCCCCTTTGAAAGTACCTTGCCATTTACCCTTGCAGTCATTTCAAGATCATAACCCTTTTTTGCTTTAAGGGATTTTAGTTCGTCCTTTGTAATCAAATACGGACCAAAGGAAGTCGCAAAGTCCTTCCCTTTTGCAGGACCGAGGCCAACCATCATTTCCTTGCGTTGCAAATCACGGGCACTCCAGTCATTCATGATAAAAAAGCCAAAAATGTGCTGTTCAGCATCCTCAGCTTTGATATTTCGACCTTCCTTGCCAATGACACATGCGATTTCAAGCTCATAGTCGAGCCATTCACATGCTTTTGGCCTTCTGATTTCTTCTTCAGGCCCCTTAATTGCAAGGTGGTTGGTAAAATAAAATACAGGAATCTCATACCATTCTGGAATCATCTCCAGACCACGGTTTTCCCTAGCCGTTTTTACATGCTGTTCAAACGCATAAAAATCGCGCACGCTTTTTGGATTTGGCAGCGGAGCTTTTAACGAGACATCCTCCATTGGATAAGAGCCGTTCCCCGTTTCGATTAACCCTTTATATTGTTCGATATATTCCATGTACTTTTCATGGTTTTCGATAAAGGCAAGCATATTATCTGGCAGTGTTCCATTTGAGGCTTCGTGCATATCCACTGCCATATTTCTGGAGTTAATCCAGCCCGCACTGACCGAGCCATCTTTTTTCATAAACGTAATGAATTTCATGTCATCACCTATTTTCTTTGCAGTTCAAACGTTTTTGCCAGAGGCAGCGTATAAGTGGCACCAGCAAGCCTGCCTACAGGGTTTAATTTTACAGAGATGATCCTGCCGCTTTCATATAGCTCGTCACTCACATGAACATGAATTACCTTGCCGATTACCAGGCTTCCGGCACCTGCATGATCGCCGCCGAAATGGAGGACCTGATCTAATTCACATTCGAGATGGATCTGAGATTCCTTAACCCTAGGCGCTATGACTGCTAAGCTCTTTTCCTTAGTAAGACCTGAGGCCTCGAATTCATCCACTTCTGAAGAGAACTCGGTCGCACACTCGTTCATTTGCCCAACGAATTCCTCGCTGACAATATTGATGACGAATTGCTTTGTCGCTTCTATATTTTTCAGAGTATCCTTCTTCGCGCCATCCGTTCCTCTTCGCATCGGCGAAAAGCAGACCATCATCGGATCGGCACTGATCGCTGTGAAAAAGCTGAATGGAGCAAGATTGGCATTGCCGTTCTCATCCACGCTTGATACGAAGGCAATCGGCCGAGGAAGAATAGAGCCTTGCAGCAGTTTATACGCGTCTCTCCATTCAAGGGAGTCTGTTTTGATTTCCAAAGCCTACACCGCCCTTTCATGAAAAAGCTGGCCGACAACTTGCAAAATGAATTCATGATCATCACGAGTTCCGAGCGTAATCCGGAACGCTTCCTTATAAACAGGCAGCTGCATCTGTCGCACCAGTATGCCATTTTCAGTAAGCTTCTGAATAACTGGCTTGTTTGTGAACGCATATAAAAAGTTCGATTGTGACGGAAAGCTATCAATTTCAAGCTCCTTGAATTTAGCGCTCAAAAAGTCTCTTTCAATGCTATTTTTAGCTGAGCAATCCTTTACGAAGTTCTGGTCTTCCAGCGCCGCCACTGCAGCAGCCTGTGCAAGCTGGTTGACGTTAAAGACATCACGCACCTTATGGAGTTCCTTCGCGATCTCTTCATGCATAATTCCATAGCCAATGCGGAGGCTTGCGAGCCCATAGATTTTCGAAAAGGTCCTGAGAATCACTAGATTTTGATATTGTTTTAGCAAAGGCATCGTATCCAGATACTCTTCAGAATCCGCATATTCAAAATAAGCTTCATCGATGATGATTAAAACATGGGAAGGAACACTGGCTATAAAAGAAAGCAGCTCCTGTTTTGCGACGATTGTTCCAGTTGGGTTATTAGGATTGCAGACAAATACCATTTTTGTTTTTTCATTGATTGCCTGCAGCATTTTTTCAAGGTCATGCTTGCCCACTAACATAGGCACTGTAACGGCATTGCCACCTTCAATCAACACATTTGTTTTATAACGCGGAAACGTCACTTCAGCCATGACGGCTTCATCATTTTTATCGATATACGCTCTTGTGAGGAGCCTGAGGATCTCCTCTGAACCATTTGATACAAGAAAATGCTTCGGTTCAATTTGATAATGTGAGGATAATTTTTCAACGACCTTTGAAGTCAAACCATCCGGATACAAGCTAAGATTCATCGTTTCTTGGATGATCGCCTGTCGGACCATCATTGAAGTACCATACACATTTTCGTTATCGGATAACTTTCTTACTGTGGTGATTCCATATTGCTCCTTGATTTCCGCTATTGTCTGGCCGAGGGCATATGGTGTAATCCCTTCTAGTTCTGCTCGTGCTTTTACATTCATGTTCATCCCCCTAATTTGATCGCAATCTTAAATAAGAAGAAAAGGGAGCGATTGCCCCCTTTTGATCCGGCTTTTAAAGGTTGCCGCGTCTTTCTTGTTCACGTTCAATTGATTCAAATAGGGCTTTGAAGTTTCCTTCACCAAATCCTCGTGCGCCTTTACGCTGAATGATCTCGATGAACAATGTTGGACGGTCGACGATTGGCTTTGTAAAAATTTGCAGCAGATAGCCTTCGTCGTCACGATCTACTAAAATGCTAAGCTCTTTAAGCTTATCGATTTCTTCATCAATTTTCCCTACACGTTCTGACAGCATTTCATAGTAAGAGTCAGGTGTGCTTAGGAATTCTACGCCGTTTTTACGCAGCGTTGAGACTGTGCTGACGATATCCTCAGTCAGGATGGCAAGGTGCTGGACGCCAGGACCGTTATAGAACTCAAGGTATTCCTGTATCTGCGATTTGCGCTTCCCTTCAGCTGGCTCATTGATTGGGAATTTGATTCTGCCGCCGTTGTGCATAACCTTGGACATTAACGCTGAATACTCAGTCACTATGTCCTTATCTGTGAAGTGCTTCATTTCCTGGAAGCCCATTACATTGGCATAATAGTTAACCCATTCTTCCATTCTCTCAACATTGCCAACAACATGGTCGATGCCGATGAAGCCAGCATCCACAAAAGGTACATTCGTTTCATGCTCTACGAATCCCGGCATGAAAAATCCTTTGTAATCTTTTCTTTCAACAAGCGTATGGATTGTATCACCATAAGTTCCGATGATTGCCTTTTTCAAAGTGCCATGCTCATCTGAAAGCTCATGTGGAGGCTGGATTTCAATTGCGCCGCGGCTGACTGCAGATTGGTAAGCCTTTTCAACATCATCAACAGCCAACGCAATATCCTTAACACCGTCACCATGAGTTTTTACAAACTGAGCAACACGAGTGGAGTCACTATATGTTCCCGTCACCACCAAGCGAATTTTACGCTGCTGAAGAACAAATGAAGTCGTTTCACGATTGCCAGTTTCAAGGCCTGAATAGCCTACAACCTTAAAGCCGAAAGCCGTCTGAAAAAAGTGAGCCGTCTGCTTTGCATTCCCTACATAAAGCTCCAAATAATCTACATCCTTAACAGGAAAAAAATCTTCATTTGTTTGACCAGAAACCATCACTTTCTCTTCCATCCTAAAACCTCCATTTTAAATATTTATAATATTTAAAATTATTTTACATTAACTATAGCTATGCTCTCAAGAACACGATGTAAAGCTATAATGCTTTTACGTGGTGAAGGGAAATGATTTTTTCACACTTTTTCGATCTTGATTTGAAAATAATATTTATTTGAAGATCCAAAAGTATCTTTTTATACGTTTTTTCTATCAATCTATCTTTAAAATGAGCAGTTTAATTTTTTTTCACCAGTTGGAAGTGTTTTTTCACCGGTTGGGCTCGATTATTCACCGGTTGGAGTGAATTTTTCACCGGTTGGAATCATTTTTTCACCAGTTGGCACATTTTAATAACCAGCTCTAAACCTTCACCTTCTGCTTCTTCGGCACGCTATGAATCGCTTCCCCTTTAAACGCCTCTACAGCTTCAAGCAGTGCTTCATTTATGCATGGATGCGGGTAGGACGGAAACTTTATATCCTCATCACGCGCAGCCATCTCCAAAGCCTGGATCCCGTTTGAAATCAATTCAACTGCTCCTTGGCCGATTAAATGGACGCCTAACAGCAAATCGCTTTCCTTATCAAAGACTACCTTCACAAGGCCTTCTTTTTTACCAAGAATCGTCGCGAATCCGTTGGCAGACATTGAAAATTCTCCAACGCCAACTTCATATCCTTGCAGCTCAGCTTCCTGTTCGGTTAACCCTGAACAGGCAATCGGCGGCCGTGTCCGGGCAATATGCGGAATAAAAGTAAGGTCATTTTCACTTGCCCTGCCGCAAATTGTCTCCGCAGCAGTCTTGCCTTGTTTAATTGCCTTGACTGCAAGCTGTGGTCCTTCTGTTACATCACCGATTGCAAAGATCCTCTCAATCGAAGTACGGCCTTTTTGGTCTGTTAAAATAAAACCTTCTGCAGACATTTTCATTCCCAGCCGATCTATACCTAATTGATCTATTTGAGGCTTCACGCCAAGAGAATAAAATAAATGACTGCCTTCAACAGTCCTCTGACCCTTTGAACTATCAAGGGTAACAGAAACAGCATCTACTGTTAATTTAACTTCCTCAAATGAGAAGCCTTTAACAATAGAAATACCGGACTTCTTTAACACCCTGTTTAATTCTCTATTAATGCTGGAGTCGAATGAAAAGTCCTCTTTTCCTTCATTTAAAACGAGGGTTACCTTTGAACCGAATGCCTGAAAGGTCATTGCCATTTCCAAGGCGATCGAGTCACTTCCAAGCACGATGAGATGTTCAGGGACTTCAGCCAAATCGGCGATCGACCAAATATCTATGAATCTCTCATCAGATACCGGTACACCTTCCAATTTCACTGGAGTACCTCCAGTAGCTATGATTGCTTCATTAAATCGATAAACTTCATAGCTGTCTTCATTTTCGACGCCGATTTTTTCATCCGACAGGAAAAAAGCGCTGCCTTTCACAACTTCAATTTTATTCACCTTACATAATGCTTCGACTCCATCGCGAAGCTGCTTGACGACTTGATTTTTATAGCTTAGCAGCTTTTGAATCTCAAAATGTATCCCCGAAGATTCAATTCCAAGCAACTCATCCTGCTTGGCAGCCACCAGTCTTTCCGCTCCATGGGTCATCACCTTCGAAGGGATACAGCCCTTATTCAGGCAAATCCCGCCGAGCTGATCTCTTTCTATTAAAGTGACATTTTTCCCAAGCTGCGCTGCCCTGATTGCCGCATGATATCCGCCAGGTCCTCCGCCAATGATGACTAGATCTTTTTCATGTGCAAGTTCACCAACGACCATTTACATCAACTCCAGCAGCATCATTTTTGGATTTTCAATCAACTGGGCAAAACGGTTGGTAAAAGCAACAGCTGTCGCCCCATCCGCTACTCGGTGATCAAAGGCCATTGAAAGATTCATGATTGAACGGATCGCTATTTCATCCTGTTCAGTCACAACCGGACGCTTCTTTGTTTTATGGAAGGAAACGAGAGCAGTCTGCGGATGCTGGATAATCGGTGTCGCACCAATACTTCCGCCAAGCGGTCCTACATTGCTGATTGTGAATGTACCACCCGAAATATCCTTGACCGTCAGCTTGTCGTCTAGCGCAAGCTTCGTCAGCCTCTTCATCTCTTCATGAATTTGCTTTAAATTTTTCTGCTCAACATTCCTAATGACTGGAACGATCAGTCCATCAGGAGTATCGATCGCGATTCCGATATGGTGCTCACGCAAAAGTTGGATGCTTTCGTTTTCTTCGTCAAGCTTCGCATTGAATACAGGGAATTCTTTTAAGCCAATTGACAAGGCTTTGATGAAAAAAGCAGTGGCTGAAATCGAATTTCCAGCATCCTTAAGTTCCTGCCTGAAGCAGATCAGCTCGCTCACATCGATTTCTTCAAAATGAGTGCAATGCGGAATCGTGTATAGCGACTGAACCATCTTTTTTGCAATCTGCTTCCTGCGGCCTCTAAACGGTAATATATCTGAATGCAGTGCTTCTGAATGCTTCGGAACCTCATTCCGAGCAAGTTCAGAACCACCTTCCGAATCATTCAGAACCTTCGCTTCGGAACCATGTTCTGAAACCTTCGAAACCTTTAATACAGAAGCACCTTCAGAATCGTTCGCAGCCTTAGAATCTCTTCTTTTAATAAAAGTATATACATCTTCATCAACTATTCGCCCGGCAGGTCCTGAACCGGTAACATCTAATATGTTGACGTTATTTTCCCGGGCAATTTTCCTCGTATAAGGTGATGCTAAAATACGCTTCGGCTTTTTGCTTTCACCTTCTGTTAAAACGCCATTCATAGGCCGATTCAGCAAATTAAGTCCTGGCACGGGCTGAGCTTCTGCTTCGATATGGCTATCATTCAAATCAAGCTTCTCGACTGACGTTTCTGCACTGTTTGAAGGCATATCCTCCATAATCAACAGCGTGGTTCCTACCTTGACCGTTTCACCTGGACTTAAAAGTATTTGCTTAACAATTCCTGATCGAGGTGCAGGGATTTCCGCGGTCATTTTATCCGTCTGAACCTCAACCAATGGGTCATCAGCCTTAACAAAATCACCAGCTTTAACGAGGTAACAGTTAATATCCGCTTCAGTCATCCCTTCCCCAATATCATGGAGCTTAACTTCAACCATTGGCACGCCTCCTAAAACTTCATCACTTTCTCAATTGCAGCTGCGACTCTTATTGGGGTCGGCAGATAATGGTCTTCGAATCCAAAGTAAGGCACCGGCGTATCATAGCCAGTTACTCGCTCTGCAGGTGCTTTTTGATATAGGAATGCTTCATCATTGATCAGGGAAATCAGGTCGCTGCCTGTTCCTCCGGTCGCGTGTGCTTCATGGACGATGACTGTTCGACCTGTCTTTTGGACAGACTCAATGACCAGGTCTTTATCAATCGGATAAAGAGTCCTTAAATCAAGCACCTCACAGTCAATCCCTTTATTCTTCATTTCTTCAGCCGCCTTCATGACAACAGGTATCATTGCTCCCCATGCGATGACGGTGACATCTTCTCCTTCGGTAAGCTTCTTACCCTTCCCGATTTCCACGGTGTACTTGCCCTCAGGCACCTCATCCCTGGAAGAGCGGTAGCTCCTCATCGGTTCAAGGAACAAAACGGGATCTGGATCTTCAATCGCGGCAATCATCAAACCCTTTGCATCATAAGCATTGGATGGACAAACAACCTTTATGCCTGGCATATGAGTGAAAAGTGATTCCGTACTATCACAATGGATTTCTGGAGCACGAACTCCTGCGCCATAAGGAGCGCGGATTACCATCGGTACCGTAAAATGGCCCAATGTCCGCATTCTCAATCTAGATGCATGAGTCATAATCTGTTCGTACGCCGGATAGATGAAACCAAGGAACTGGATTTCAACTACCGGACGGAAACCATTTACCGCCATGCCGATTGCTGCTCCGACAAATCCTGCTTCACTTAAAGGAGTGTCGACAACACGGTCTTCTCCGTATTTCTCCTGAAGTCCGTCAGTTGCACGGAACACTCCTCCATTTTTCCCGATGTCCTCTCCAAGTAGAATGACATCCTTGCTTTCTGCAAGCATCGTATCAAGACCATCAGTTATCGCCTGAACAAGTGTTAATGTCTTTGTTTGAACAGCTGTATTCATTGCGCCTCACCACCAATCAACTCAAGGTATTCCCGCTTTTGCTTCTCAATCGTCCATGTCGGTTTTTCAAAAACATAATCAAAAATCACAGCAGGATCGGCAGCCGGGAAGCTCTCCATTTCATGGACCGCAGCATCAATTTCTGCGCTAGCTTTCGCCTCGATATCCTTAACCCACGCTTCATCATAAACACCTTCATTTTTCATCCAGCGTTCAAGTCGAAGTAGTGGATCTGTTTCCATCCGCCTTACTGCACTATCTCCCTGGTCTCGATATTTCGTTGGATCATCCGCTGTCGTGTGGGCTCCATATCTCCACGTCACCGATTCGATCAATGTAGGACCTTCCCCGCTTCGAGCGCGTTCAAGTGCTCTCTCTGTTTCCAGATAAACTGCAAATACATCATTCCCGTCAATTCTTACTCCTGGTATATCATAAGCAATCGCCTTTTGTGCAATCGTAGCGGAGTTCATTTGCTTGCTGATTGGAACAGAAATCGCATACTGATTATTTTGGTTAAAATAAACAACCGGAGACTTAAAGATGCTTGCAAAATTCAATCCTTCATGAAAATCGCCCTCGGAAGTAGCGCCATCGCCAAAATAGCAGATAGCGGCATTCTTCGTTCCCTTTTGTTTTTCTGCAAATGCTGCGCCAGCAGCATGAGGAATCTGCGTCGCAATCGGTATTGCCGGAGGAAAAATCTTCTTCCCATCCGGCGGAACACAGCCTTCATTCCGTCCATTCCAGAACAACAAAATGTTTCTTAGTGAATGGCCAAATACCATAGCCGCCCCGTGGTCCCGGTATGTCGGGAACAACCAATCATCGCTTTTCAGCGCTAGGGCTGTACCTACCTGTGAAGCCTCCTGGCCTTCAAATGGAGCATACGTCCCGATTCTCCCCTGGCGCTGCAGACTGATTGATTTTCGGTCAAACATACGAATCCTGACCATTTCTGAAAAGAATTTTTTCACACGTTCCTCTGTAACTAAATACTTATGTTCCTCGGACACGATATTTCCGTTTTGATCCATCACTTGAAAAATCGGAAAAAGTTTATCCATCGGCTCACCCTTTTTTAAAGTCTGATTTTAATAAACTATAAATCTATTACATTCTCACTGCCCATTTTGGGCGTTTCATATGAGAGAAAAAGCTGTTACGCCGCGTTCTTGCCTCAATCCTGTTTTCACAGAACTTATTTGCCGCTTCTACTGTTGTGATTCCTTCACGTTCAGCCTGGCTGTACACATTCAATAGAGAATTATAGATTGCTTTCGTCTTCATTAAGACGCGCTCTTTATTAGGTGAATACAGTTCATCCGCTACCTGGATTAAGCCGCCAGCGTTGACGATATAGTCCGGAGCATAAAGAATTCCTTTTTCCTGTAGGATAAGCCCATGACGCACTTCCTTCAGCTGATTATTTGCAGAACCGACAACTGCTTTGACCTGAAGCTGCGGAATTGTATCATCATTAATTACTCCGCCCATTGCGCATGGGATGAATACATCAGCTGGCTGGGAATAAATTTCATCACTGCCCACAACCTTGATTCCAGCACCCATTTCCTGTGCTTTCTGCACAATCTGGTCAATCGCCTTCTGGTTGATATCTGTTACATATAGATCTGCACCGTTCTCAAGCAAGTATTCTGCAACCTTGTAGCCAACCTTTCCTAAACCCTGGATTGAGTAGGATTTTCCGGATAAATCGTCTGTTCCCCAAAGTGCTTTGCTGGTTGCCTGCAATCCATAAATAACGCCCTGTGCGGTCGGAACGGAAGAATCCCCACTGCCGCCATATACTTCATCCACACCTACAATGCAGTTTGTTTCCTTTAATGCGTGAACAAAATCTTCTGGATCAGTTCCCATGTCCGTGCCTGTATAGAAACGGCCTTGGATCGATTCTACAAATTGTCCAAATGCCCTGAATAACTCCGGACTCTTATCATTGGCAGGATCACCGATAATAACCGCTTTTCCTCCGCCAAAATCTACATCTGCAGCTGCACATTTATATGTCATTCCCTTTGAAAGACGAAGTACATCTTCTAGTGCATCATCCACTGTTTTATATGGGTACATGCGGCACCCTCCCAAAGCAGGTCCTAATCTTGTACTGTGAATCGCAATAATCGCCTTTAATCCTGTAGCTTCATCATTACAAAATACAACCTGTTCGTGCTCTCTGATTTGTTCAAACATATCCATTTCTCTTTCCCCCTTTATTCCGTTAAATCGTGTTAGCGCTTTCATTTTAGCGCAAATTTTTTTAGCTTCCTGTTAATAATTCAGTTATTTTCGTTTTAGGAAGGATGACTTGCTTCACTTCTCCTACCCCAACGAGTCGACCACGGCATTCAGCCTTCACGTTGGTTATAATTGTATTAGCATGCACATCAGTAACAGTAGCAGTAATCAAAACCTCTGCGCCTTCAATGCATGGGGCAATATGCTTCACAGTCACTGCTCCGCCCATCCCTTCTTCATGATCCTCCAAAAACGGAAGGATAATTTGCCTTGAGACCCATTCCATGTGATATACCATTGATACCGTAGAGTATACTGGATGGATAAGCTTTCCCTCAAAGCTTGCAAACATATCGGGTGTAACTATGACATTGATGGTGGCCGATTTGCCTGCTGTTAAGCCATCGCGCATCATATCCCACCTTTCCAAGTTGTAAATATGTATAACGTTTATTTAACGTTATCATAACATTTCGTTAAATAAATGGTCAATAAATTGTAAGAAATTTTGGTATTTTCTCAAAGTAATAGTGATATAATATTTTCTCTTTGGTTGGGTTAAATGAAAAATAGTTATCTTATCTCCCTTTGGAGAACAGAAAAAAGGACCAAGCAGCCATATAATAGCTGATTGGTCCTTAATATTCTAACTAAGCAATGCCCGGTCGCTTGCCATCTTGGTCCCGCGTATCCGCTGGAATTCATTAAGCAAATCTTCGATCGTAAGCTTTGCTTTTTGTTCTTCATTTACTTCAAAGATAATCTGACCTTTATCCATCATGATCAGCCTGTTGCCAAGGTCAAGTGCCTGTTGCATATTATGAGTAACCATCAGGGTCGTCAAATGGTATTTTTCGACGATTTCCTTTGTCAAATTCGTGATCAACTCAGCACGGGATGGATCAAGGGCTGCAGTATGCTCATCAAGCAAGAGAATTGATGGCTCCGTAAATGTCGCCATCAGCAGTGACAACGCCTGCCGCTCTCCTCCTGACAGTAATCCTACTTTAGCGTTCAGTCTATTTTCAAGACCGAGGTGCAGCGATTCCAGTACTTCTTTGAATAAGTCGCGCCGTTTTTTCGTCACGCCTAGCACGAGTGAACGGCGCTTGTTCCTTGAATAGGCAATTGCGAGGTTTTCCTCAATTGTCATACTTGGTGCGGTTCCAGCCATCGGATCCTGGAATACACGGCCAATCATCTTTGAACGATTATACTCTGACATATACGTGACATCTTTTCCGTCAAGGGAGACTCGCCCGTGGTCAGGAAGCATCACGCCGGAAATGATATTCATCAACGTTGATTTGCCAGCGCCGTTACTCCCAATTACCGTAACAAAATCCCCTTTTTTCAAAGTGAGATTGATATTATCAAGGGCAATCTTTTCGTCTGGCGTACCCTCGTTAAAGACTCTATGAATCTGATTTAAGTGCAGCACCAGCCTCACCCTTTCCTTCAGAAGGTAAGCTTACCATTTGCAAGCCTTCAAGCTGCCTTTTGACCTTCCGTTTTTTCTCTTTGTAGCTATCAATCATTTTTGGTGCAGTCAACGCAAGGATAACAATGACTGCTGTAATCAGTTTCATATCTCCTGGCTCAAGGAATTCTACCCTTAGTGCCAGCGTTACAACGATTCGGTAAATGATCGAACCGCCAATGACAGCCAGTGTAGTCCGTGCAATCGATTTTGTACCGAAAAGAGCCTCACCAATAATAACAGAAGCAAGACCTATGATGATCATCCCAATTCCCATTCCAACATCCGCGAAGCCACCTTGCTGGGCAATCAATGCTCCAGAAAAGGCAACCATTGCATTCGAAAGGCCAAGGCCGAGAATAATCATTAAGTTCGTATTGGAAGAAAAGCTCCGGATCATCCTTTTGTTATCACCTGTAGCACGAATTGCCAAACCGATTTCAGTCTTTAGGAAAGCATCGGTAATAAATTTTAGAGCAAAAGTTACAATCACCATGAACAAAAGGATTCCCCATGTTCTTGGCAGACTGTCACCAAGTCCAGCTGCTGTCAGGATACCATTGAAAAATGAATCAATGCCCGTTTTATCAAAAAAGTCTCTTACAGCAGTCATTGCAGTATCTGTGTTTAATAAAGGCACATTCGATTTACCCATGATTCTGAGATTGATAGAATACAAGGCAATCATCATCAGGATACCTGACAAGAGTGCATTTACCTTTCCGACTGTATGGATAAACCCTGTTAAACAGCCAGCGATGAACCCCGCAATCAGCGCGGTCATTGTAGCAACAAATGGATTTGCTCCGTTCACGATCATGATGGCGGCAACCGCAGCTCCTGTTACGAAACTGCCGTCAACCGTCAAATCTGGAAAATCTAGTACTCGAAAGGATAAATATACGCCGAGAGCCATGATCGCATAAATGATACCTGACTCAAATGCTCCAAATATTGCAGTAAACAAGATGTATCATCCTTTCTCTTATTCTTCGTAGAACTCAGCGTCTTCTCCCCAAGCTTCCTTCACTTCGACGCCTTGTTCCTTAGCTGCTTTTTTGTTGATTGTTAATGTCAATGAATCAGGAAGCTCAACAGGAATTTCAGATGCTTTCTTTTTGCCTGATAAAATTTCTGCAGCCATCAGTCCTGATTGGTAACCGATATCGTAGTAGTTAAATCCGCTTGCCGCAACCGCTCCACGCTTCATGGAATCCAGTTCTCCAACGAATAAAGGAATCTTCTTTCCATTCGCAACAGATATGACTGATTCAAGTGCAGAAACTACCGTATTGTCAGTCGGTACATAAATGGCATCGACACGGCCAACGAGAGATTCAGCTGCCTGTTTAACTTCTGCAGATGTTGAGATAGACGCTTCAACTACCTTCGCACCATTTGCTTCAGCTAGCTTTTTGACTTCTTTCAGCTGGACTTCAGAGTTTTGCTCACCAGCATTGTAGATGACGCCGATTTTCTTCGCTCCAACTTCCTTTGTCATAAAATCAATCGTCTTTTTAGTTGCTTCTGGATGATTATCTGTAGTACCAGTAATGTTGTCACCAGGCTTATCAAATGATTCGACAAGACCTGCCCCCACAGGATCCGTTACCGAAGTAAAGATAATCGGTATATCTTTTGTTGCATTAAGTGCTGCAACTGCACTAGGAGTTGCGTTTGCAAAAATCAGGTCAACCTTGTCACCTACAAAGTTGTTCGCAATCGATGCTGTATTGTTCATATCAGCCTGGGCATTCTGGAAGTCATACTTTACATTATCGCCCTCTTTGAATCCCTTATCTTCTAGAGCTTTTTTGAACCCTTCTGTTGCAGCATCAAGTGATGGATGCTCAGCAAATTGCGTCAATCCAATCTTGTACTGTTTTTTGTCAGAAGCGCCGTTTGATGCTTCCTTTCCTCCGCATCCAGCCATTAACAGGGCACTGGCTAGGACAAGAGAAATAGCTTTCACTGATTTTTTCATAAAGATCCCCCTTGATATTTTTATAAACCGGCAAAAATTACTATGTAGACTTAAGACTTGCAAGCTGCCGGAACGCACCAATTTTGAAACGGTTTTTGCATAAGTTGTACTAAACATGGAAAGTTTTTTGAAAACGATTTCAAAATGTATGATATTCACTATGAACACCGTAAATATAACGTTATATTAACACCAGGTAAAAATAGTGTCAATAATATTCCGAACATTTAGTATGTTTAGATTTTTAATTATTAATTAAACCATCACTTTGCTAAACTAGCAAGATGTTTTACAAAAATAATAATAAAAAATTTTTTTCAGCTATAAAAAGCACGCTCCTATTCGAAGCATGCTTGGTCATTCATATTAAATCTACTGATATTCGAAGCCGTTCCTTCGCCTCTTTTACCATTCGGTCATGCAGTTCCTGAACAGTTGGAATATCGGAAATCAATCCGGAGACCTGTCCGCCATTCATGAACCCTCGCTCTACATTCCCTTCCAGCGCACCTTTTTTATGCAGTTCTTCAGAAGTCAGCTCAGCAAACTCATCTGCGGTAATACCCTGCTTTTCAGCCTCAAGCAGCTTCTCTGCGTATGGGGTGTTCAACAGCCTGCGGATCCTTCCAACAGACCTCCCCACAATTACGGTTTCATGATCGGTTGCCTGCAATAATTTTTGCTTATAGGCTTCATGAAATGGAGCTTCCCTGGTAGCGATAAATCTTGTTCCCATTTGAATCCCAGATGCTCCCAATGCCAGCATGGCAGCAAGACCTTTGCCGTCCCCGATTCCTCCAGCTGCTGCAACGGGTATATTGACATGTTCGACAATTTGAGGAATAAGGGCAAGAGTCGTAGTTTCAAGATTTGAATTGATGCCAGCAGCCTCATATCCTTCTGCTACTAAAATATTTGCCCCAGCTTCTTCAGCTTTTTTTGCCTGTTTAACAGAAGCAACTACTGCAATAACCTTTATGCCTGCTTCATGCAGTTTAGGAATAAAAGGTGCTGGATTGCCTGCAGAAAGAGTGACAACAGGAACCTGATGTTTAACAGCCAGTCTCAGCACTTCCACCGCATTCGGAGAAACACTTAATGCCACATTTACTGAAAACGGCATAGATGTCCTCGCTTTTGTTTCAACAATTATCTTTTCCACTTCATCGGCGGACATCGTGCCAGCACCAATCGTTCCAAGACCACCCGCCTCTGAAACAGCCGCGGTTAAAGCAGCATTGCTGATATTCCCCATTCCACCCTGGATGATTGGATATTTTATGCCCAGAACAGAAGTAATTCCATTCACAAAAATTCCCCCTTCGTTATAATAATGTTATACTAATTTTAAAATTAAGACAATTAAGAAAAGGAGTGGTTTCATGATTCTTTCCTATCTGGATAAAAAACCTTCAGTCGATGAAACAGTGTTCCAGGCACCAGGGAGCTATATTATTGGCGACGTAAATATTGGCAGGAATACAAGTGTATGGTTCAATGCTGTTTTGCGCGGAGATGAGGATACGATTACCATCGGGGAAAGCTGCAGTATTCAGGACAATGTCACTTGCCACTTGTATGAAGGATCGCCGCTGGTCATTGAAGATGAAGTGACCGTTGGGCATAATGCCATTCTGCATGGCTGCACCATCAGAAAAAGATGTATCATTGGCATGGGCTCGACCATTCTTGATGGCGCTGAAATTGGCGAGGAATGTATTATCGGAGCTAATACTCTGATACCTGCCGGGAAGAAAATCCCACCGCGCTCCTTAGTGATTGGAGCACCTGGAAAGGTCGTAAGGGAAATTGGCGAAAAGGATTTGGAATTGATCCAGCTCTCAATCGATACATATGTCCAAAAGGGCAAGGAATACCGAGAGCACTTAAAGAGTATTTAGGTTATCGCGTTAAATAAGAGCCTGAAGAGATTTCAGGCTCTTTTATGATTCAACCGGCACCCAGATTTCCATTTCGTATTCCGGCAAGTCTTCCTTGCCGAACATACCAGCTTCTACTACCTCTATTTCGGCCATTCCCTTCTTGTTCTTGTATCCTTCACGGTCAAAAGTTTCCCATAGTTTACCGTATGTAATCGGTGTTTGCCGGTAAAAAATGAAAAGAGACACAACCATAGATGATTTGTGCCTCTAACAATCATTCCATGATATACGGATGGTCCATTACATCATAATCTACAGCTTTATGCTTAATTTCATTGCCTTCTTTAAAGACGGACTCGAAGAAACGGGATGCGGGCTCAGCCAGCTCCTTGTAATATTCACTAAAGAGTGCCGCGGCGTGGCTGCCGAGCCATTTTTCAGGCAATAGCTCCTCTGGCAGTCCTGGATCGAAGAACAGGAACTTTCTGTATTCATGTACGAGCTTTGTCCGCTCAACGAAGCATTCGGCGTCTGACATGCTTCCCTTTTGAATCTTGTTTTTATCAATGATGTATTTCTGGCTGTATTCGCTGATGAAATCCTGGTACTTAGCATTGATATCATGTAAATCCCAGCTTTTTTCTACCAATCTCTGATTTTCATGGGGACCATTGTATTCTGCAACAAAGAAATCAACGTACTGTTTAATCTCGTATTTTTCAATTAAATCATTTACTTGCCTTTCAAGATTGTTAGCCGATATCCAAAAGCTGTTTGACATCGAACCGAACCCGCTCCAGATTAATTCCTTCCGAAGCTCATCGCGGACATTCCGGATTTCCTCAGGAATCGTATACATCAGGATTCTCCATTTGCCATCCCATCCTTCAGGCTTCAGCTTAAAGATACGCTTACCCGCTTCATCAATCCTTTTTTGGCCGCGGGGGGTCAGCGAATAATAGCTCTTGTTGCCAATCTTCTCAGCCTGCACCCATCCTTGCTTGTTCATCCTTGAAATGGCGGCTCTAACAGACTGATCGTTGTGGCCAAATTCGTTAAGCAGCCGAATCAGGCTGCCAATCCAAATCTTGCTCCCATAATGGGATATATAGTCACCATAAAGTGTAAAAATCATTGATCTAGTATTCAAGCTTTTGTCATCCTCATTTTTTTAGTTGAACGGAAAAAATCCGTTATAGAATATTTTACAGTATTATCATTATTTTGCAAAAACAAATTGCTTAAATAGTAAAAATCCATAGGGAATTGTCCCTATGGATAAGTCTTATTCTGCTGTAAAAACAGGTTTTCGTTTCTCGCTAAAAGCATTTAAAGCTTCAACACGATCCTTTGTTGGAATCGTGACTTCATACGCCTTCGACTCTATTGCAAGCCCTGTCTGCAGGGCGGTGCTGCTTCCATGCTGGATGGCATACTTCGCCTGTCTAACAGCTATTGGAGCATTTTGCAGGATTTCATCTGCTAACTCCTTGCAAACTGTCATGACGTTTTCTTTTGCTGCCACCTCAGTTAAAATACCAAGCTCGAGAGCTTTTTCAGCTGAGATCTTTCTTGCAGTAAAAATCAATTCCTTCGCCTTCATTTCCCCGATGAGCCTTGAAAGACGCTGTGTCCCGCCAGCACCTGGGATGATGCCCCAGCTTACCTCTGTCATGCCCATCAAGGAACTTTCTGCGGCAATTTTAAAATCACATGCAAGCATCAGTTCGAATCCCCCGCCAAAAGCAAACCCATTCACAGCCGCAATCGTCGGCTGAGGCAATTCTGCAACCGCGCTAAAGACATCCCTGATTTTCTTCACATTTCGACGTACTTCGGCCTCTGAGAGATTTTTTCGTTCCTTCAAGTCCGCGCCGGCGCTGAATGCCTTGTCACCAGCCCCTGTAAAAATTACCACTCTTACATCTGGATCTGTATGCAGGCTTTCTACTGCATTGCCAAGCTCCTGCAGCGTTTCGTAATTAAAGCAGTTCAGTGATTCAGGTCGATCAATCGTGATATAAGCGATATGCTGTTCCTTCTGGAATTTGATATATTTCATTTAACTCTCTCCTATATTTTCAATAATCGTTGCGATTCCCTGGCCTACTCCAACACACATTGTCGCAAGGCCATATTTAGAATCCCGTTTTTTCATTTCATACAAAAGAGTCGTTAAAATCCTTGCACCGCTCGCCCCAAGTGGATGTCCAAAAGCGATTGCCCCTCCGTTGACATTGACTCGTGACTGGTCGAGACCTAGTTCCTGGATACAGCCTAAAGACTGGGCAGCGAATGCTTCATTCAGCTCGATGAGGTCAATATCCGCAACAGATAATTCCGCTCTTTTTAACGCTTTTTCCACAGCATAAACCGGTCCCATCCCCATAATCGATGGCTCTAGGCCGGCCGTCGCTGAAACAACATAACGAGCCAGCGGCTTTACTCCTAGTTGGTCTGCTTTTTCCCGGCTCATCAATAGTAATGCAGAAGCACCATCGTTTACTCCGGACGCATTTCCAGCAGTGACCGTTCCATTCTTGAAGAGTGGCTTCAGCTTTGCTAATTTTTCAACTGTCGTTCCAGGACGCGGATGCTCATCGCGGTCAATTATCGTCTTATTACCCTTTTTATCCTCATATAGGACAGGTACGATCTCGTTTTCAAAACGCCCTGCTTCCATAGCCTTTTGAGCTCGAAGCTGGCTTTCAGCAGCAAACTCATCCTGAGCTTCACGAGAAATATCATACTTTTTCGCAACGTTTTCAGCCGTTTCCGGCATACTGTCCGTACCGTACATTTCCTTTAGCTTGTCATTCACGAATCGCCAGCCAATCGTTGTGTCGAACATCTCCATATTTCCTCTTGGAAATTCTGCCTGCGGCTTTGCCATGACAAATGGTGCTCGTGTCATGCTTTCGGTTCCTCCCGCGATGAAGATGTCACCTTCTCCGGCTAAAATTGACCTAGCCGCATAGTTCACAGCATCCAACCCAGATCCGCACAAACGATTGATGGTCGTCCCAGCAACCTCTACAGGAAGGCCTGCTAATAAACCTGACATCCTGGCCACATTCCGGTTATCCTCACCTGCCTGGTTGGCATTCCCTAGCACGACCTCTTCAATGCCTCTTGCAGGCACTCCTGGATTTCGTTCGATTAGCGCCTTGATGACAACTGCTCCTAAATCATCCGGACGGACCTGGCTCAGGCTGCCGTTATATCTTCCAATCGGTGTCCTGACTGCATCAACAATTACAACCTCTCTCATTGACATCCTCCTTTACTTAGTCGAACCAGCTGTTTCTGGCGAAGTTCTATAATCATAGACTCCGCGGCCGGTTTTCCTGCCAAGCCTTCCTGCTTTCACGTATTGCTCGAGCAGCGGAGCAGGCCTGTATTTTTCACCGAGCTTTTCATGCAGATACTTCAAATTATTGAGACGTGTATCCAATCCTACTAAATCACCTAATTCAAATGGACCCATTGGATAATTCAGCCCAAGTTTGATTGCCTTATCAATTTCCTCCGCGGTCCCTACGCCTTCCTGCAACATGTAAAATGCTTCATTTCCGACAAGCGCGCTGATCCTGCTTGTCACAAACCCAGGGAATTCATTGACGACGACCGTTTCCTTGCCCATTTGGATGGCAGCCCGTTTGATGATTTCTGCTGTTTCATCGCTTGTTTCCAGACCACGGACAATCTCTACAAGCGGCATTTTATGAACAGGATTAAAGAAGTGCATAGCAATCACTTTTTCAGGTCGCTTTGTAAACGACGCGATTTCCGTTGGACTCATCGTCGATGTGTTTGATGCAAACAGACAATGTGCTGGTGCATGCTGGTCGATAACCTCAAAAATCGTCCTTTTAATATCCATTTTTTCCGGTACGGCCTCAATGATCAAATCAGCATCCTTGACGTTATCAACAAGAAAATTAGAATATTTAAGTCTTGTTTTTGCTGATTCCATATCATCTTCAGTGATTTTACCGCGTGCCATTCCTTTTTCAAAAATACTGTTGATTTCCTGCTCTGCATTGCGCAGTTGCTTTTCTTCAACATCGATCAATACTGTATCAAATCCGCCTAAAGAGCTGACATAAGCGATGCCTCTGCCCATAACGCCAGAACCGATTACGACGAGTTTCTTCATTATAATTGTCCTCCTTATTAAAAATTGGCTCCGCTAAACCTGTCAGTTGATTTCCGCTCGACTCAAAATATTGCACAATCAATAATGAGCTTTATCTATACCTAAAAATAAAAGGCGAGCACCCGCAATAATGAGTGCTCGCCACGTTTCTACAGATTAAACGGGTTCAGCGGGCGGCTGCCATAATAAGAAACAATACTCTTTGTTTCTGTATATAGATCAAGCGTTTCAATGCACAGCTCTCGGCCAAAACCAGATTGCTTATAGCCGCCGAAAGGTGTTCCAGGGAATGCGGAGAATGGGCAGTTAACCATAACAATACCAGCCTGGATTAGCTTAGACACTCTTGTCGCACGCCCATAATCCTTCGTCCAGATTGCTGACCCCAGTCCATACTCACTATCATTCGCAAGCTTAACAGCTTCTTTTTCATCCTTAAATTTCATGACCACTACTACTGGCCCAAAGATTTCTTCTTTTACTGCCTTCATGCTGTGGTTTGTTTCAGCGATGATTGTAGGCTCATACCAGTAGCCATTCTCATAGCCTTCAAGGGTAGCAGCCTTGCCGCCTGTTAAAATTTCTGCTCCGTCTGCCTGTGCAGATTTTACATAGCCATCGATTACATTCAGCTGATCCTCGCTGATAACAGCACCGACATGGGTTTCTTTATCAAACGGATTGCCAAGCTTCAACTGCTTTGTTTTAGCGACGAATTTTTCCATAAATTCCTCGTAAACATTCTCATGAACATACAGTCTGGAGCGCGCTTCGCACGACTGTCCAGTGTTATAGAAGATTCCGAACAAGGATCCATATACAGCCGCATCTATGTCTGCATCATCAAAAATGATGCTTGGAGATTTGCCGCCTAATTCCAGTGTTACGCGTTTAAGAGTTTGAGAGGCTCTTGCCATGATATCCTTGCCAATTGGCGTTGAACCTGTGAAAGCTACTTTATCTACCTTTTCATGTTCAACAAGATAGTTTCCGATTTCTGAACCTGATCCAGGAATGACGTTTACGACACCCTCAGGTACGCCAGCTTCAATGCAGATTTCACCAAGAACGATTGCTGTTAAAGGTGTCAGTGATGCAGGTTTTACAATAACCGAACATCCTACAGCAATTGCCGGAGCGATTTTCCAAGCAGCCATCATTAATGGATAATTCCAAGGAATGATTTGTGCACATACGCCAACAGGCTCTTTTTCGGTGATGTTCTGGAAAGCTCCTGGCATACTGTTGACTGAGCCGCGGTGGCTGACAATTGCACCAGCGTAAAACTCGAAATCTTCAATTGCCTGCATAACCTGTCCCTGAGCCGCAGCAAGAGATTTACCTGTATCAAGAATCTCCAATTCAACTAGTTCGTTGAAACGGGATCTCATAATTGAAGCGATTTTATTCAAAGTACGAGAGCGCTTGTTAACAGGAAAATGGCGCCACTTTCCGAAATCGAATGCATTTCTTGCAGCCTGTACTGCCAGTTCAGCATCTTCCTTGGATGCTTTCGCAACTGTAGCAACCTCTTCACCTGTTGCTGGATTAAAGACTTTATACGTTTGGCCGTTTGTGCTATCCTGACGGCCTCCGTTAATAATCAGCTGATATGTTTCGCGTTTTACTGACATTGATTCGAATTTTTGTTCTTTAACTGTAGTCACGCGTACCATCTCCTTTTGGTGGATTAACTGTTTCTATTACTCGCCTTTGAAAACTGGTTTTCTTTTTTCCAGAAATGATTGGACGCCTTCCTTGTGGTCAGCTGTTTGACCAGCAATCCTTTGGCTTTGTGCGTCCCTTTCTAAAAATTCTTCAAGATTGGAGTGCCAGCTTGCTTTCAGGCTTCTTTTTATCAAACCGATTGCCTTTGTTGGCATATTGGCAAGCCTTTCTGCAAAAGCAGCTACCTTTTCATCCCACTCTTCCATTGGAATGACCTCTGTTAAAAGGCCAAGCTCCTTCGCTTTTTCAGCCGGAACCTTTTCACCGAAAACGGCTAGTTCCATCGCTTTTGCGTGACCGATAAGCCGAGGCAGATAATATAAATTTCCGGCATCTGGAACGAGTCCGACATGGATGAAGGCTTCTACGAAACTAGCTTTTTCTGAGGCTATACGGAAATCACATGCAAGAGCAAGGCTCATTCCTGCACCTGCCGCAACTCCGTTAACAGCTGCGATTACCGGTTTTTCACAACGGTCTAGTTCAAGAAGCATTGGGTTATACCGCTTACGAAGTACTTCTCCATGGTCCATTTCTTCAGAGACACCAGAGAGGTCTTCCCCAGAGCAGAACGCTCTGCCGGCTCCAGTAATAACCAACGCTCTTACACTTTTATCGCGGGAAGCATTTTTGATGGCCATCTGGAGTTCCTTGTTTAATTGTTCAGTGAAGGCATTCAATTTATCAGGGCGGTTCAGGGTGATGTAGGCTACCTGATTCCGCACTTCATACAAAACGGTTTCAAACAATGCTATGTACCCCCTATTTCCCTTTAAACTCTGGCTTTCTTTTTTCCTTAAAAGCCCTCATGCCTTCCTTCTGATCCTGAGTGGCAAAAAGCATATAGAAATTTTTGCGCTCGTATTGCATGCCTTCATATAAAGGATAGTCAACTGCTTTTAAGATTGATTCTTTGATGAGTCTTACTGCAACAGGGGCCTGTTTCGCAATCGTATCTGCGAATTTCAGCGTTTCTTCCATCAAGACTTCTTCAGAAAAAGTCGAATTGATGATGCCGTATTGCAGTGCTTCTTTTGCAGAAATGCGCTTTCCGCTTAGAATCCATTCCATCGCCTTTGTTTTCCCGACAAGCTTTGTCAGCCTTTGAGTCCCACCGGCACCTGGCATAACGCCAAGGTTTACTTCCGGAAAGCCGAACTCCGCATTTTCTGCAGCAAATAGCATGTCACAGCAAAGTGCCAGTTCAAAAGCGCCACCGAGAGCAAAGCCATGTACCGCTCCGATCACAGGTTTCTTGGTCCATGCCAGACGATCCCAATCTGTGAACTGGTTCAGCGTTTCCATGCTGATTGCATCGGCATCCATCATTTCATCGATATCAGCACCCGCCGCAAACGCCCTGCCCTTGCCTGCTAAAAAAATGACTTTGATTGCAGGGTCATTGTCATAGTCCTCCATCGCTGAAAGGACCTCTGAAACCATTTGCCTGTTCAGCGCATTAAGAACCTTGGGGCGATTAAGCTCAATGAGTCCAATCTCCCCTTTGACAGAGGTTTCGATTAGTTCATAGTTTCTATTCATCTTGCTCTTCACCGATCATCAACGTGACCAGATCACCAGCAAAACTCATAACATCCTTTCCAGAAGCCTTACCTTCAGGTGATTTCATTCCAGCTTTTAATGCTTCATGGTCATCATAGTACATTTCGCACATTAGATAATATTTGCCTTCCCCGCCCATTGGGCTGCCGACAATACGAGTTACTTCCATTTTACGAAGCCCTGGAATTTTAGCTGTCAGTGGAGCATGTGTTTCAAAATAATGCTTATCAAAAGCCTCTTTGTCTTGTGGATGCTTGTAAAGTGCGATTAGTTTTACCATTAATAATCTCTCCCTTTGTTAAATTGATTTTTTTGTTGCAATTTGGTTCTTCAAGTGTTTTTTCACCAAAGTGAATATATGCTGTAATTCTTAAAGCTATTAATCATTTGATCTGACATCCCATGCACTTTTTGGCCAAGCATGTCACATCAAAGTGGATACTGGCTTCATTGCCTCGAATGGATTCTTGCAGGCTTTGCAGTATAAAATGCTTCGGCATGCTGTAGGACCAAAAAGGTTTTCCATCGTCGTGTATGTCGAGCCGCAATAAGGGCAATCCGCCTGCCACTCTCCTGTTTCGGTAATATGTCTGGGCGGAGGGGCGATTCCGAATTCCTTCAAACGCTGCCTGCCAATATTAGATACCCTGTCGGAAGTCCATGGCGGATGAAAAATGAACTGGACTTCGGCCTTTTTGATTTCATCAATCGCCTCGACCGCATTGACCACATTTTTCTTGATAATGTCCAAGGCCGGGCACCCCATGAAAGTCGGCAAAAGTTTAATCAAAACACCATCTGGCGTGAATTCCAATTCTTCAAGCATTCCAAGCTCGATGATCGATACACTGTCGATTTCAGGATCCTTGACAAATTGGAGTGCTGCCATGACCTTATCTTTTAGCATCATCCATCACCAGCTTGCTGCCGCATCAATTTTATACACTTCACCTAAAGTATCCAGTGCAGCCTGCAACTCCGAAGTATGATCACCATTTCGTCCATTGCCGCTCTTCATGCCGAATTTCTCTGGCAGCTTAAGGTCAAGTGATTCGAAAACAGGTAACATCATTTGCACCCATTTAGTTCTCAGGGCTTCCTCTGACTCTATTAAATTATGTTGTGTAAACTCATTGCCTTTGGCTCCCAAGGAGAACAGGCCTTCAAGTTCCTCAAAAACAGTCACCATTGCTGTTTCCATCCTCGTCTTTGCTTCTCCACCTGCGCGGACAAGTTGTGAGAACCAGGTTTTCCAGTGCAGCAGATGGTAGTAAAGCTCCATGTTCACCTTAACTGCTGCCTCTGCCAATGGCTGGTAAGATGAGTTCTTCAGCGACTCGATCTTAACCTTCTTCGCTTGAGCGAAGAAATAGTTCCTGACAACAGCAAATGCCCAGTCATAATGAGGTTCAGTCAAATAAGTTCCAGGGCCATTTACTTTTTCCAGCAAAATCGCATTCTTTCTGTCTGCGGCCGGTCTGGCATGAGCGAGTTCGTCTGGATCACCTGCTCCTAAATCGTGAAGAAGCTGATAAAACATTGCGGCATGGCCCATCGTATCCTGGCTGATCGATGAAAACGCGACATCTTCCTCTATGTGCGGAGCAAGGCCCAGCCACTCAGAACCGCGGTAAGCGAGGATGAAATCATCATCAGCAAGCTGGAAAAGGAGCTCTACCGCTGCCTGGCGGTAAGATTCATTTTTCATGGCATCTTCAAGTGTCAATCTCATTTTTCCTGCTTCCCTCCCCATGACATAATTTCTTTTTCATCAAGCATGCCCTGCTCATAATGGCGCCATTTCTTTTTCAGATAGCCATAACCCTTTGTATTCCGGTAGTCCTTATTGTCCAGCCTTTGCAAGGTCTGCCGTTCCTCAAGCGTCATTTTCCGGACATCATCCCGTTTGACAACCCATATATCCGCCACCGGCTCACGTCTCATAAAATTCTCCTGCGCCATCACAAGCGCAAGCTCATGGTTCGGTGCCAGCAGCGAAAACTGGTATTGCAAAGGCGAAGTATCCGTCCGCTTACTGAACACCTCAAACTCCTGGTAAAAACCCTTCCCAGACATCCAACTCTCCTCCTTTCCTGCGGAACTTTATCACTTCACCGCGCCGGGGGTCAGTCCCCCATCGCTTTAACGCTTCACCTTATCGGGGTCTGACCCCCACTGCTTTAAAGTGTTAATTGCTTAGTGCGTCGATGACCCATTTGTTGTTGCTGTATGAGATTTCTCTTAGTCTTAGTCGTTCTTTTGATTTTGGGCCGTTGTTTTTGATGATTTGCTTGAATTTGTTCCAATCTGGCTGCTTGTATTGCCACATGCCGCTTTCCTGGTCAAAATGCATCGTTTCATCTGGTAGTTTCAAGCCAAGGGATAGGACTCTTGGTATATACTTTGTGAAGAAATCCTGGCGGAGCTCTTCGTTTGTTTTTGTCCTGATTCCATATTTAATTGTTGTATCCTGTTTAGATGTCCCGGTTGTTGATGCGTCTCCTGGCCCGAAGAACATCAGCAATGCTTCCCACCAGCGATTGATGGAATCCTGGATCATTGCTCTTTGTTCATCCGTTCCCTCAGCTAGTGCCATAATGATTGCCTCTCCGTGCTGAGCATGAAAAACCTCTTCTGCGCAGATTCGCTTCAATGCTCTTGCATATGGTCCATATGAAGCATCCAGCATATTCGTCTGTGTAATGATCGCAGCACCATCGACCAGCCAGCCGATCAGCCCTGCGTCACCCCATGTTTTTGCTTCCATATGAAAGACGTTATGGAATTTCAAGTCGCCTGAAAGCAAGTCTTGAATGATATTCTCCCTCGACTTCCCTAGCGGCTTCATCAAATCCTCCGCGACGCGCAGAAGCAGTTGACCATGGCCCATTTCATCCTGCACTTTTGCCATGATTCCCAGCTTTCTCTTTAATGAAGGGGCTTTAGGAACCCACTCCTTTTCCGGTAGAGCACCCATTATTTCACTGATGCCATGCATCGAAATCAGCTTGATCAGCGTCATTCTGTAGTCATCCGGCATCCAGTCATCTGCTTCAATTTTCTCGCCTGCTTCAATCCTCGCCATGAACTGCTGATATTTCGCTTCTTCAGAAAGCTGATCATAAGAAATTGGATTTACCATGCTGCTGGCCTCCTTAAAAATTATGTTCCGATTGGTTCCTTAGTTTTATCGACAATCCGGACTGCCTTGCCTTCCGAACGCGGAATCGTTTTTGGGCGATGGACCCGAACTTCAATTGAGATCAGGCACTGACTTTTAAGTAATGCTTGAATTCTTTGTTCAAGGATATACACGTTGTCAGAAATAGGATCTTCGTCTATCGCTGTAAAAAATTCCTCATTCATCTCAACATGCAGCTCAAGCACTTTTAAGGTCCGCTTTTGTAAAATCTGTATCTGATAATGCGGGGCTAGTTCTGGAACTGTCAGCAGACAATGTTCAATTTGTGATGGGAAAACGTTGACACCATTGATAATCAGCATGTCATCGATTCGTCCCTTAACCCTCGACATTCTCACAGTTGTCCTGCCGCAGCTGCATTTCTCCCTGGTCAGAGAAGCAATATCTCCTGTCCGGTAGCGTATGATCGGGAAAGCTTCTTTAGTAAGACTCGTGAAAACGAGTTCTCCCTCCACACCATCAGGTACCCGCTTCATGGTTTCAGGATCGATGACCTCGACGTAAAAATGATCCTCTGCAACATGAAGTCCTGCCTGTGCTTCGTGACATTCATTTGCAACACCTGGTCCAACGACTTCACTCAAACCATAAATATCGCAAGCTTTGATATTCAATTTTTCTTCAAGAGTGTTTCTCATTTCTTCAGACCAAGGTTCAGCGCCAAAAATACCGTATTTTAATGATGTTTGTCGCGGATCCTTCCCCATCTCTTCCATTGTTTCAGCAATATTTAAAATGTAGGATGGCGTTCCGCAAATGACTTCAGGCTTAAAGTCTTCAATCAGCATGATTTGTCTTTGCGTATTCCCTCCAGAGACAGGAACAGTCACCATCCCAAGCTTTTCGCTTCCATAGTGAAGTCCAAGACCTCCGGTAAAAAGTCCGTATCCATATGCGTTATGAAGGAATTTGCCTGGCTCACCGCCAGCAAGAGCGATTGATCTAGCAACAATCTCACTCCACATTTCAATATCATTCTTGGTATAGCCAACGACTGTCGGCTTTCCACTTGTTCCAGATGAAGCATGAACCCTTACCATCTCACTTTGCGGCACTGCGAACAATCCAAATGGATAGTTATCTCGCAGGTCCTGCTTCTCGGTAAACGGAAGCGCTTCCAAATCTTCCAAACTATTAAGCATTTCTGGAGAGAAATTGGCTTTTTCAAACTTCTCACGGTAAAAAGGCACACGCTGGGCAACTTTTTCTAATGTAGCCCTAAGCCTCTGAAGTTGAATTTCTTCAATAAACTCACGGCTCTTTGTTTCGATTTCATGTAAAATCAAGATTTCGCCCCCTGCATTACATAAAATTTTATTTATATAACGTTATATTACCGTAACACAATAAATGTGTTATATATTTTAAAACAAAGATACCGTGTATACAGTAAAAAGTCAATTATTTTTCTGAAAATTTTAATATTTATTCATGACTTTTTACCAGCTAATGGGTAAATTAGTGATTCTCGTTAAAATCAGAGTGAATCCGTGATTTTTCGTGGCGATTATGTAGCAAAGCGTAGTGAAACCGAAGACTTTCGTAGTGGCGAAGCATAGGGAATCCATTGATTTTCGCATCGTTAATGTATCCCAGTGTAGTGACTGTAAGTTCAATCAATGTAAGTGTAAGGAATCCTTGATGATAACATGTATAAACGTATTGATAGACCTTCAATTTTAGTAAAAAAAAGCCATCCAGGGTTTGTGTCCAAATATAAAAACCCAAATTCAAATATTCCCACAGTAAACAAAAAATATTTTCTCCCTCACCAACCAATTGCATCATAAAAAAAGAACTCCTTGAAGTAAATTCAAGGAGTTCTTTCTATTTATTAATACATGCTCATATACTGTTCGCGTTCCCAAGGGTGAACTTGTGTGCGGAACATATCCCATTCGATTTCTTTTGCTTCGATGAAGTGTTCAAGAATATGCTCACCAAGAGCGGAGCAGATTACTTCGTTTTTCTTCAGCTGGTCAAGAGCTGCTGCTAATGTTGGTGGCAGATCGTCGATACCTTCTTCGACACGCTCTTCCTTGTTCATCACATAGATGTTACGGTCAACTGAAGCAGGAGGAGTCAATTTGTTCTTGATTCCGTCCAAGCCTGCTTTTAGCAATACTGCCATTGCTAGGTATGGGTTTGCTGCAGGGTCAACACTTCGAACCTCAACACGTGTGCTCATTCCGCGTGAAGCAGGGATACGGATTAACGGTGAACGGTTTTTTGCAGACCATGCTACGTAGCATGGCGCTTCATATCCTGGTACAAGACGCTTATAAGAGTTTACAGTTGGGTTTGTAACTGCTGTAAAGCCTGATGCATGCTTAAGTGTTCCAGCGATAAACTGGTAAGCTGTTTCGCTAAGTTCCAGCTTTTTATCTGATGGATCGTAGAAAGAATTTTCACCGTTGCGGAATAATGACATGTTGCAGTGCATTCCTGATCCGTTCACACCGAATAATGGCTTTGGCATGAATGTAGCATGCAGGCCATGTTTGCGTGCGATAGTCTTAACAACAAGCTTGAATGTTTGGATATAGTCACAAGCCGTTAAAGCATCCGCATATTTAAAGTCGATTTCGTGCTGTCCTGGAGCAACCTCGTGATGAGATGCTTCGATTTCAAAGCCCATTTCTTCTAGCTCAAGCACGATATCGCGGCGGCAGTTTTCACCAAGGTCCGTTGGAGCAAGGTCGAAGTAACCACCGTTGTCGTTTAGCTCAAGTGTTGGCTCGCCATTTGCATCAAGCTTGAAAAGGAAGAATTCTGGTTCTGGCCCAAGGTTGAAGTTTGTGAAGCCTAGCTCTTCCATTTCTTTTAGAATACGCTTTAGGTTTCCGCGTGGGTCTCCAGCAAAAGGTGTTCCATCTGAATTCATGATATCACAGATCAAACGTGCAACTTTACCCTTTTCAGCTGTCCAAGGGAATACTACCCAAGTATCTAGATCAGGGATCAGGTACATGTCAGACTCTTCGATTCGAACGAAGCCCTCGATTGAAGAACCGTCAAACATCATTTTATTATCAAGCGCTTTTTCAAGCTGGCTGATTGGAATTTCCACATTTTTGATTGTTCCTAGAATGTCAGTGAACTGCAAACGAATGAATTTTACGTTTTCTTCTTTTGATAATCGTACAATGTCTTCTCTTGTGAACTTAGCCATCCTAAATTTCCTCCTAGATTTTAAATGAATGCTCTTCGCAATACTTGTTGCCCTTTGCTATGAATTAATATCATGCTAAGCAGCAAACAATACGGATACACTTAGTGAAAAAATCTCGACATGTCTCCATTATTCGATGATCTGTTGAAACGTCCTGCCTGGAGCAGCTCCTTACGCAGTAATTTCCGCAAATCGGCATCCGAGAGTTCTCGCCTTGTTTTTTCTGCTTCTTTTTTTTCAGCAGTACTTATGGCTGTCTGTTGTTTTACATTGTAAATTTGCTTAATGCCTGCCATGTTTACTCCTTGGTCGATCAAATCCTTGATCTCAAGAAGCTTATCAATATCATTTAAGGAAAAGAGTCGTTTATTGCCTTCGGTTCTTGCCGGAGAAATCAATTCGTGCTCTTCATAATAACGGATTTGTCTTGCGGTTAAATCAGTAAGCTGCATAACAATTCCGATACTGAACAGCGGCATATTCCGGCGAATTTCACTTCCGCCCATTTGATTTCTCCTCCTTCCCTCTTAAGATAATCTTATTATATTCAATGTAAGATATGTTGTCAAACATATGTTAGATTTTCTGACATGAAAATTCATAAAAAAAGAACAGGACATTTTAGCAAGCTGTCCTGTTGTATATTTTCCTATTATAAAGAAATTAAACCTTTTTCTATTAATGAATCCACTGCCAGGCATACAGCCATTTTCACATGTGAATATGTCAGTCCCCCCTGGACATACGCGACATAAGGGGCTCTGGTAGGACCGTCTGCTGTCAGTTCAATGCTTGCTCCCTGGATGAATGTGCCAGCCGCCATAATTACATCATCTTCATATCCCGGCATATATGCGGGGTATGCGGTCACATGAGAATTAACAGGTGAGGCAAATTGTATCGCCTGGCAAAAAGCAACCATCTTATCCTTGTCATTAAACTGCACAGATTGAATCAGGTCAGTACGCCTGGCATCCCATTTTGGTGATGAGTTCATGCCAAGGCGCTCAAGCATCGCAGCTGTAAAAACTGCACCCTTTAACGCCTGCGCCACAATATGCGGGGCCATGAAAAATCCCTGATACATTTCCTGCAATGAATAAAGTGACGCGCCAGCCTCTGCCCCTATCCCTGGTGAGGTCATTCTGTATGAGCAAGACTCGACGTACTCTGCCTTCCCTACGATATAGCCGCCTGTTTTAGCAATGCCGCCTCCAGGATTCTTGATCAAAGATCCTGCCATTAAATCAGCTCCAACATGGCATGGTTCAATCTCCTCGACGAATTCGCCATAGCAGTTATCTACAAAAACAACGACATCATTTTTAATTTCTTTTACGAACTTAACCATTTCTCCAATTTCCGCTACTGTAAATGATGGCCTCGTCGCATATCCCTTTGAGCGCTGAATCCCGATCATTTTAGTTTCAGGCTTGATTGCTTTCTCTACAGCCTGCCAATCTATTTCCCCTTTTTCTGTCAGATTGACAGTATTGTAGGAAATGCCAAACTCCTTTAAAGAGCCATTCCCTGTACCACGGATGCCAACGATTTCTTCAAGCGTGTCATATGGCTTGCCTGTAATGTATAAAAGTTCGTCTCCTGGACGAAGGATCCCAAACAGCGCGATAGAAATCGCATGTGTTCCGGAAATGATTTGCGGGCGGACCAGCCCCGCTTCACCGCCAAAGACTTCGGCATAAATTTTCTCAAGCGTCTCCCTGCCGGCGTCGTCATAGCCATAGCCTGTCGTCGGGATAAAATGCGAATCGCTTACTCGGTTACTTTGAAAGCTTTGCAGTACTCTAAATTGATTAGTATCGATTTGCTCATCTATTTTATTATGCACTCCGGCAATCTGCTGCTCGATCTCGCTAACGAGCGGCTGCAGCTTTTGCCCATTTTTCAGCTGTGTAAACATGTTGTTCTCCTATCTATTGTAAATAACTAAAATGAATTTCAATTTTTAAAAAGAATACCTTTTCAACTGCCCGGTAATCTGATGGTCAGCCAATGAGAATCCTTTGCACACATACCCCTGCTTATCTTCATCAAAAGAAAGCTCGCGCAGGATCGTTTCATTTTTCAGCTGCGCCAGCAGTTTGCCTTCGTCTGATGGAACAATGACATGGAATGGTTCCATCATGCCTATGATGGTTTGCTCAATTTTTAATAGCAGATTTTTCCTGTCTTCTTCACTGAATGCACTGATAAAGGCTGTTTCGTTTTTTGCATTCGGGACGAAATCCTGATGAACGATATCCCGTTTATTATATACGGTGATCTGCGGAATTTGATGAACTTCGAGATCCTCAAGCAATTTATTTACCGTCTGTTCGTGTGAAAAATAATCCTGATTTGACATATCGACTACATGCAGCAGCAGGTCAGCCTCCCTAACCTCTTCAAGCGTCGAACGGAAAGCTGCGATCAAAGTAGTCGGCAGGTCCTGGATGAAACCAACCGTATCCGTCAGCAAAGCCGTGAAACCACTTGGTAAAATTGCTTTTCGCGTCATCGGATCTAGAGTCGCAAACAATTGGTTCTCTTCATAAGAATCTGCTTCTGTCAGCCGGTTAAACAGCGTCGACTTACCGGCATTTGTATAGCCGACAAGCGCAATCTGGAACGTTTTGTTTTTCTTGCGCCGTTCGCGGTAACGATCACGATGCTGAACAATGACAGCAAGCTGCGATTTGATATCATCAATCCGTCTGCGGATATGGCGGCGATCGGATTCCAGCTTCGTCTCCCCTGGTCCTCTTGTTCCAATACCAGCACCAAGACGTGACATCTCAATTCCTTTCCCTGCAAGACGAGGCAACAGGTATTGAAGCTGCGCAAGCTCAACCTGGAGCTTCCCTTCCTTTGAACGAGCACGTTGGGCAAATATATCAAGAATCAGCTGCGTCCGGTCAATTACCCTTGCTTTTAACCCGGCGGAAAGATTGCGGTTTTGGCTTGGAGATAATTCATCATTGAAAATAATTAAGTCTGGCTCAAGCTCCTCTTCAAGCGCCTGAAGCTCTTCTACCTTTCCTTTGCCTATGTATGTAGCAGGATGGACCTTAACCCGTTTCTGGGCAACTTGCACCATTACAGTCCCCTGCGCCGTTTCTGTCAGAGATTCAAGTTCTTCCATTGAATATTGAAAGCGGAGATCGTCTTCATCGGCAGTTTGGCAGCCTACAAGGATTACTTTTTCAAGTACGTTTTCTCGTTCCAAATAACACCCTTCTTTCATTATATATAGCTAAAAACATCATACCAAATATTATAGGTAAACAAAAATTTTGCAATATTGGGCTAAAGTGGTTGTAAATCAGGAAGAAAGTGATAAAATCAATATGTTTGCATTTTCCTATTTTAGTATTCAAAGATCATTTTCACAAGAGGAGCAAAAGCATAAAATGACATGGGAAGTACTCAGCATGATTGGAACAGTGGCATTCGCGATCAGCGGTGCGATTATTGCAATGGAAGAAGAATATGATATCTTCGGAGTTTATATTTTGGGGATTGTGACTGCGTTTGGCGGCGGGGCCATCAGAAACCTGCTGATTGGCGTACCTGTATCATCCTTATGGGATCAGGGCCTGTTTTTCAACCTAGCCTTACTATCCATTACGATTGTTTTTATCTTTCCAAGTAACCTGTTAAAACACTGGCAGCGATGGGGCAATTTCTTTGATGCAATCGGGTTGGCTGCCTTCGCAATACAAGGTGCCATCTATGCTTCTAACATGGGCCACCCTTTAAGTGCAGTCATCGTCGCAGCAGTGCTCACCGGGAGCGGCGGCGGGATTATCCGTGACTTGCTCGCAGGTCGTAAACCACTTGTATTGAAGGCCGAAACATATGCTGTTTGGGCTGTACTTGCAGGCCTCGTCATCGGCCTGGGAATGGCTGATCAAGCGGTGGAGTTGTACGGATTATTTGCAGTCATCACCGCACTCCGTGTCTTGTCATACACATTTAAATGGCACCTGCCAGTCAGGAAACTAGGCCTGGATTGAAGCAGTTTTTTTAGACAGAACCCAAAAGGCTTCCGCACTCATTGCGGAAGCCCTTTTTTTATTATATTATTTTCCGCCCCATCTGGCCAATCGCATAATGAATACCATGCTGCAAGGTTTGAAAGCAATCAAACTTTGACAGGTTGATACTTGATTGCGTAATGGCAATTCCAAGTGCGGATGAAATGCCTACAAGTATCGTTTTTGTTCCTATTAGTTTCGCAGCTGAACCGATTTTCTCGATCAGGCTTACTGTATGCTGGCCGATTTCTTGATCCAGGCCGGTCAGATCAAGGACCAGATAACCTGCTTTATAAGACGGAAGTTTATTTAATGTATTTATGATAAGCTGTTCAGCGCGATCCTCCTCGTACTTTCCGATCAATGGAACAACTACTACTCCGTCGAGGACAGGGATGATTGGAGAAGAAAGCCTGTTAACCAATTCCTTTAATTCAGCTGTCTTTTCCTCTACAACGCTTTCAAGCTGCCTGATTTGGTCTGATTCTTTTTTGCGTGCCAGCTGGTGAATATTGTCTGATATTTTAATGTCTGAAGGGAAATATTCAATAATGCTGTATTCGTGTCCTTCAAGCTGATGCTGCTTGATTTTGTACCAAATTGTAGTGCCAAAAAGACCGGAAAATACACCGGCATAGTGGGCAGGAAGAAAACTCCCCCCTTTAGTTTTCCCCTGAGCAACATTCACCTTATGCTCCCAGCTATCCTTCATGATTGCTGTAAATGTTTTTGATTCAAAATTCAAATCTTCTATCCGTGTAAGACCCCAGCCCGCCGAAGCATAAGTAGAGGTGATCATGTCTGCTGCTTCTGAGACACTGATTTCCTTTATTTTTTCAAAGTATTGACCAACAACAAGTCCCTGCCGGAATCCAGTGGATTCAAAAACAAGATTTGAAGCCTCTTCTCCCGAAATTTCTTCAATTGTATCAAAGAAAGTTTTCATCGCAGAAGAAATCCAAAAAAGGACTGCATCCTCGCCTTCAAATATGAATCTTCCATTATCTAAATCCCAGCCAAAATCAATACCACCGATTTTATAATTTATTTCTGACCCCATAACGAACTCCTTTATCTATCTATATATTTGTATGTAATACACGAAGTAATAATATGCTTCGTTTATTTTCTCCCTAATAACAAGATTTAAGTAGTGAAACCCCATTCTTTTTACCCGAAATAAACAAATTCAAAACCTAAAAGCAATAAAAACTTTCATTGTTATTTTATAGGTCGAGAAATATTGCATACTACACTGCTGTCCCTTTCCATCTTAACTCGGATAATCACTTTAAGGAAATGAAAACCATTCAAGTATGGACATACCCTTTAAATATTGGTGTAACAAAAAAGGTTTCTACTATGGGTATTCCCAAGCCTACCAAACGAAAGGATAAAATTATCCTCACGAGAAATACTACAAACAAACCAATCGATAGGGAGGACCAGCTTTTGTTTAATAAAGTACTTTTATGGGGCTTGCTCATACTTCCCTGGTTCACTTTGTTTTTCTTAAAAAAAGATGGAATAAAACGATACATGCCGGTTGCAATCTTCGCCTCCCTTTTGATGACGATTTATAATGTGGTTGCTTATAATCAAAAACATTGGGAGATTAAAGTTACAATCATCCCCTGGCTTAAGCCATTATTCGTACCAGGTTTGTTTGGCGGTTTTATAATCGTCACGATTTGGATCTTTTATTATACATATGGACGATTCTGGAAATATTTAATTACAAACATGGTAGCTGACTTTATGTTTGCGATCTTTCCTATTCATTATTTGTTTCAGGAGAAGCTGGGAATTTACCAGCTTATTAACATTAGTCCATTAGGCCGTTTCACAATTTTTATTATCTTTGCTTTAGTGATCTATCTATACCAGATGTGGCAGGAAGAGGTATTTATTGCAAAATAAAAAAAGGATTCCAATCTTGCTGGAATCCTTTTTCTTATTTTACTACTTCAAGTGATACATAATAGAGTTTGGGTCGAAACCTAAAACCCAGTGGCCATTTACATTTGATTGTGGTACACCCATTTGGCCAGTTGCATCAACAAGCTTTTGAGCTTCAATTGGATCTCGCTGTACATTAACTTCCTTGTAGGCAATACCCTTGTCATCTAAAAAATTCTTCAACATTGTACAATAAGGACAAGTATTCGTTGTGTAAACTGTGATATCGTTCATTTAAAATCCCTCCGATAATAAGTTTTTATATACCCTTTAGGGTATATTATCAAATACAAAAAAAATGTCAACAATAGCTGCTGACATTATTTTCTTCTCCTAGTTTGTTTGCCACTCTTCTGAGATGGCTGTTATCGTATTCTTTATTGCTTTTAATAAGGTGATTTCAAACAATCAATTTAAAACAACAATCTTTTTGAATTTTAGATTAACAAATCCCTGACTCTTTTAATCATTTGAAAAAACAAGGTCATTGCTGCGGATTGTCATCAATTCATGCCTGTCATATTGGTTTTGCATCAGCAGCCTCATAGCCTGTGCCCGGATTGACTTTTCAATCACATTGCGTACATATCGTCCATTCGAAAAAGCTGCTGGACCAAGAGTTGATTTTATTGCAACCAGATGCTCACGAATTTTTCGCTCTGCCTCATGGCTTAGACTGTATTCCCTTTCCTTTAGCATCCGCTGGCTTATTTCCATTAGCTGGTCAATCGAATAGTCTGGAAAATCGATGACAAGCGGAAACCTGGAATGCAATCCTGGATTCAAAGTCAAAAAATACTCCATCTCCCGAGAATACCCGGCTAGGATTAAAATGAAATCGTGCTGTCTATCCTCCATATGCTTCACCAGGGTATCGATTGCTTCCTTGCCAAAGTCCTTTTCTCCACCGCGCCCAAGTGAATAGGCTTCATCGATAAATAATATGCCACCCATTGCTTTTTTAATTAAATCCCTTGTTTTTTGTGCTGTATGCCCAATATACTCGCCAACAAGGTCAGCCCTTTCAGCCTCAATCAGATGCCCCTTTGACAGGACGTTCATCTTCAGGAACAGCTTCCCAATTATTCTCGCTACTGTAGTCTTGCCAGTTCCCGGGTTCCCCTTGAACATCATGTGCAGAGCCTGCTTGCCTGCTTTAAGTCCCATTTCTTCTCGTTTTTTATTCACATATATCCAGGCATATATTTCTTTAATCATTCGTTTCATTTCTTCCATGCCAACAAGCGTCCCGAGCTCTTCCTCAATATCCTTCAAGGCAGCATGCTCTTGCGGGATCGACTTTGGAACCAGCTGCGAATCAGGCAATTCCTTCGTTAACGTTTTCCTTTTCTGTGCGTTCAAAACGATACTGATTTGACCGTTGTTTTTCTTTCGAAGCGGTTGGTCCAAAGATTTCACCTCTCATTCTCGAAACAGTATACGTGCCTAAGCAGTAGTTGTGACACATGCTTATCAATAGGCATATGCCCTAATAAAGCAAGATTCATCTAGTTTATGATGGATTCCAAAACACCGTTTTCCTAATGATTAAATTCCTGGATATGGCCATTTCCGCTAAACTTCCACAGCAATTTCACCATTTGTCAGAATCTGCGGTTTCCCAAGAAATAACTCATATATTTATATGTATTCCAGTAAGCATGAATTCATTTTTAAAAATAATTCATATGCACTAAAAGTTTTTTGTATGTTCCTACGATAGAAAAATAAGAGCTGTTCCCAGCCCTTCTTTATACTTTAATTTTAACAAACTGTCTTACCAATCTCCTGAATTTCATTTGTTCCTTCCGCTCAGCTTAATATCTGTTCTAGCTTCACTTGAATTTTCAGCCTTTTGAGCTTTAACACACCTTTCCCAAAAGAAAAACCCGCCATTGACGGGTTTCCTGAACGTTCTATTCTTAAGCTTGGCCTTCATAATCGATTTGGACGTTCTTTTGTGGCGCAAAGGTTGAAATAGCATGTTTATATACAAGTTGCTGCTTTCCATCAGATTCAAAAAGAACAGTAAAATTATCGAAACCTTTAATTTGGCCTCTCAATTGAAATCCGTTCAATAGGAAAACGGTAATGTTAATGTTGTCTTTACGACACTGGTTTAAATATTGGTCCTGAATGTTCACTTGTTTCATGGGCGGATCCTCCTCTTTTATCTCTATTATTATGTATTCGCTTTTATCTCAAGCTTTCCTTCAATGAACTTAGAAATTTCAGCGAATTTTTTTTCAGCATCATTTGACACTGACATATCAAACCATTCCACATTCATCTTGTTTCGAAACCATGTTAGCTGTCTTTTTGCGTAGCGGCGTGAATTTTGTTTTAAAACTTCAACCGCTGCTTCAAGATTGATTTTACCTGCAAAATAATCATAAAGCTCTTTATAGCCAATTGCCTGGATAGACTGGCATTCTTTCAGCCCTTGATCATAAAAATATTTAACTTCCTCCAGGAGACCTTGTTCAAGCATTAGGTCGACGCGTAAATTGATGCGTTTATAAAGTAATTCCCTATCCATCGTCAAACCAATAATCGCAGTATCATACAATAGCTCAGGCGATTGGTTCTCCTGAAGCTCTGCTGCTGTTTTTCCTGTACAATGAATGATTTCTAATGCCCTGATCACTCGCCGGACATTATTCCGATGAATTCGCGAAGCACTTTCCGGGTCCTCAGCCTTCAATCTTTCATGCAAAAAATCCGGGCCATGTTCCTCGGCTTCTTTTTCCAGCTTACTGCGGAAGCTCGGGTCTGATGGTGCATCTGTAAAATGATAGTCATAAATGACGGACTGAATATATAGCCCAGTGCCGCCGACAATCATTGGAATTCTTCCTCTCAAGCTGATTTCATCAATTTTCGTGCGGACTAGTTCCTGGAATTCCGCAGTTGAAAAACTTTCATCTGGCTCTTTAATATCAATTAAATGATGAGGAATTCCTTCCATTTCTTCTTTGGTGACTTTGGCGGTTCCTATATCCATGCTCTTATAAATTTGCATAGAATCTCCGCTGATGATTTCACCATTAAAATGCTTTGCTAGTTCAATGCTCAGCTTTGTTTTACCGACACCAGTCGGCCCAATTAACACAATCAATTTCTGTTTTTGTCCCAAAAAACTTCACACTGCCTTTTCTTTGAAGCTGTTGGTATTCTTGCCAACATGTAATTTTATCTTACCATTAAATAGAAAGCAGTTGAACATCTATGCATTATACCCCTATCTCATCTTCTATATTCTTAAATCTACAATATTTGAATAAATTTTCCTCTAGTTTTACATTTAGATAACGATTGCGTAACAAAAGCCCTTTCACCCCCAAATTCATGGTAGTTTAGTAGAAGTCTATGATGGATTTACTAATTTATAGAGAACTGGGTGAAAACGAATGTTATCTACGACAGAAATTGGAATTGATTTAGGAACAGCCAACACACTTGTATATAGTAAAAATAAAGGAATCGCTCTAAATGAGCCTTCTGTTGTGGCGATTGATACTGAAACAAAAAACGTTCTTGCTGTCGGCAAGGAAGCGAAAGAAATGATCGGGAAAACTCCCGGAAAGATTGTCGCAATCCGACCTTTGAAGGATGGAGTGATTGCGGACTTTGACGTGACGACTGAAATGCTTAAGCATATCATGAAGAAGGCCGCCAAAACAGGCGGGTTTGGTCTTCGCAAACCAGATGTAGTTGTTTGTACACCTTCTGGTTCAACTAGTGTTGAACGTCGTGCGATTCAGGATGCAGTCAGAAATGCAGGCGCAAAAAAGGTTCATCTAATCGAAGAACCTGTTGCGGCAGCAATTGGAGCAGGCCTTCCTGTTGATGAGCCTGTAGCAAACGTTGTCGTAGATATCGGCGGCGGTACAACCGAGGTTGCAATTATTTCCTATGGCGGTGTTGTAGCTTGTCATTCGATTCGTATTGCTGGCGACAGATTGGATGAAGACATCATTCAATATGTGCGTAAAGAGTACAATGTTTTAATCGGTGAAAGAACAGCCGAAAAAATCAAGATGGAAATCGGCTATGCGCTCGTTGACCATGAAATGATGGAAATGGATATTCGCGGCCGTGACCTTGTAACGGGTCTTCCTAAAACTGTTACACTTAATTCATATGAAATTAGAGATGCCATCAAGGAATCCCTTCTTCATATTATGGAAGCTATTCGCGCAACTCTTGAAGATTGCCCGGCTGAACTAAGTGGTGATATCGTTGACCGCGGTGTCATTCTTTCTGGAGGGGGAGCATTGCTGAATGGTATTCAGGACTGGCTAGGCGGAGAGATGGTCGTACCTGTCCATATCGCTCCAAATCCATTGGAATCTGTTGCAATCGGTACTGGAAAAGCTCTTCAGTATATTCATAAACTTCAGCCGGCAGTAAGATAAATACTACGCAAAAAAACTCGTCTTTTTTGGACGAGTTTTTTTGCTTTTTAAACATACATAATTACATGCCAATCAGATAAGATTCAGCTTCTAATTTTTTGGCTCTGTTAACGTTAACTGTTGATTTCCGTTCCA